>DATFXS010000763.1:0-2246 GCA_035315605.1 Polyangia bacterium | reverse complement strand
TGGGGGTATTGGTTTTGTGGATGCGCGGGAACGTGTCTGCCGGCGATGATCCGCTGGCGACGATTCGCGTTGTGTTGTTGCGATCCGTAAGGAACGTCTTCATGTGTTTGTTGTTGGGGTTCGGCGTTGTCGATTCGTCGTAGACGTAGATGAGCTCGCCTTCGATCGACACCCAGAATGGCACGTCGGGTATCCGCGACGGCGGCCCGAGGAAGACCGGGAAATTGGTGCCGCCGCCGGCCGGCAGGTCCTGCCCGAGCAGCATCTTGCCCGACGACGCCCGGATCTCGTTGTCGGTCGATGTGAAGCGGCGCCGCGGGAACCCGATGCGGACGATCCCGGCACCAGCGTCGGCGGCCACCAGGCTGCCGACGAACGAATCGCGGAACGACACGCCGAACGGCTGATCGGCCAGGCCGGGCACGGTGATGATCAGCTGCTTGATCTCGCGGTTAGTGACCTTGGCGACCAGCGCGTCCTGATACACCTGCGGCGGTGTGAGGTACTGGTCTTCGATGTAGATCAGCTCCCGCGCCTGGCCGATCGCACGGAGCATCGTGTTGGCGATCGTCCGGTCGCCATTCGGCGCGAACGCGAGGCCGCGCGCCACGCCGGCGGCATCGGTGGCGGGCGCGAAGTAGGTGCGGGCGATCTGCACGGCGTCGGTCCCGGGCGCCAGCGCTGGATCGATGGCGGGCACCGCGAACGCGGGCGCCGCGCCGCCGCCGTCGCGCTGCCAGCGATCGTCGAACGTGATCGCGAGATCGCGCACGGCGTTGCCCTCGATACGCGCGTGTACGTCGTGGAACGGCGCCTTGAGCAGGTGGTCCGCGTCGTCGAAGCGATCGGGATTGCAGTCGATGCCGCCGCAGTAGCCGGTGTACGCCGCGCCGGTCTTCACGATCGAGAGCTTCTGGTGGTAGATGCCGAAGTGGCGCGTGACGGAGAAGATCGTGTTGAACGGGAAGCTCGTGAGCGGTGGCGCGGGGACGTTGTCCTCCACCCGCGCCGGATACGGTGCGTAGTTGCTGGCGGCGCCGGGCACCGCGCCGAGCACGGTGACGGCGTCCTTGTTCGGCTCGATCGGCTTGCCGTCGTTGTCGAGCACATACTGCGTGTAGGCGGTGGCGGCAATCCAGGCGGCCACCAGCAGGATCGCGCCGGCGGCGTCGGTCTTGGCGAATTTCACGCCGAACGCGTTGAGGATGAGGATCGCGTCCACCAGCAAGTGGAACGCGAGCGCTTCGCCGGTGCCGACCGTGGCCGCGCCATCGATCGTGTAGAACTTCGCCGGCAGGAACCGCGCCTGGCCGCCCGCCAGCTGGATGCGGCTCGCCGCCTGCTCGAGCGTCAGCGGGATCAGGTCGGTGCCGATCTGGGCCTCGGCCGCCGCCAGCGTCAGCTTGTCCTCGGGATCGTCGCTGAGCTGGCGCTTCGTGAACTTGGTCTGCGGGAACATCGCCCAGCCGGCCAGCGCGACACCCCCGCCCGGCGTCTGCGCGTCCTTCATCTGCGCGAAGAAGTCGTCGAAGTAGGCCGGGCCGTTGACCAGCGGCGTGACGCGATTGCCGCGCGTGAAGTACTGCAGATCGGTTGCCACGCCGGAGGCGTACTGGGGCGCGAACCACGCGAACAGATCCGTGAACGCCACGCTGCGGTGGGCCGGTGTGACTACGATCTCATCCGCGCCGGTGAGCCCGTCGTCGAGCCGCGCCAGCTGAATCGCGCCGGCGCCACCCGCGTGCGGCCGCAGCCGGAACGATGCGGCGCCGCCGCCCCACAACGACGTTAGCGGCGCGCCGGCCGGCCCGGGCTGCACGCGCGCGACGGTCCGCTCCAGGTCGCCGCCGTCCGCCGGATCGAGCGCGGCCGTGTAGGCCGTCTCCGCGCCGGGCGCGCCGTACACGATGTCCACCGTGCCGGACGTGCGGAGCTGGCCGGCGTGATCGTACAGGAGCACCGGCGCGGTGTTCCCCGTGCCGATCGCGTTCGCCACGGCCGTTGCGAACGGACTCCACGCGGCCGGGTCGCCGCCGCCCGCGGTGATGGCCGCCGAGATTTGCGCGGCCCAGAGCGCGGGGTCGAGTGCGGCGCGGTCCTGTCGCGCCATGATGATCGTGACGTCGGTCGCGCTGCGCAGGGCGCTCCCGCCCAGCGCGCCGTCGCCGTCCATGAACGTCAGGCCGGCCGCGTCCGCGAAGACGAGATAGAACGTGGGCAGTCCGCCGGGGACCGCGAGCGCGACG
>DATFXS010000762.1:0-8207 GCA_035315605.1 Polyangia bacterium | reverse complement strand
GACGCGGCGGCCGTCGCCCGCGCTATCTCGGTGCTGGAGAAGGCGAAGCTTCCGGCGCGGCTGATGATCGACTGCAGCCACGGCAACAGCCGCAAGGATCCGACGCGCCAGCCCGAGGTGGCGCGCGACATCGCCGGCCAGATTCGCGGCGGCGGCCGCACGATCGCGGGCGTGATGATCGAGAGCCACCTGGTGGGCGGCCGGCAGGACGCGACGCCGGGCAAGCCGCTCGTGCGCGGCCAGAGCATCACCGACGCGTGCCTCGCCTGGTCCGACACGGTGCCGACGCTGCGCGAGCTGGCGGACGCCGTCCGCGCCCGCCGCGCCACCCGCTGACCTCAACTGATCGATTGTCCAGGTTTCGGGCGGTCGACGAACGGTCGACTGGAAAGGTAGAAAAATTGCGTTACGCGTCAGGCGTGGTTCGATGTCGGTCGGGGAGCGAGCGATGGACATCAGAATCATCTATCTGCCGTCCGGGGGATTGGCCGAGACGCACGGCAACGTGGTCAGGCTGACGACGCCGTCGGCGGGCGCGCTGGCGGCGCATCGGCTGACCCGACGCGAGATTCAGCAAGCGACAGTGGCGGAGGCCGAGGCGGCGGTCGGGCGCAAGCTGGTTCCAGGGCAATGGTGGCTCACCACCGCCGGCGCGAAGACGACCGCGATCCCGCAAGATCTGGTGCTCGAGCTGTAGCCGGCGCGCGCGCAGCCGGCGCGGCGCGCGGCCACCGCGTGTATGCTAGCGCGAGCCATGGCGCCCTCGTCGACGTCGCCCGTGACCGCCACGCTGCTGGTCAGCTGCGGCGACCGGACGGGGCTGGTCGCCGCGCTGTCCGAATTCGTGTTCGAGTACGGCGGCAACATCCTGGACGCCGACCAGCACGCCGAGGTCGAGACCGGGATGTTCTTCATGCGGCTGGTCTGGGACCTGGCGGCCTTCAAGCTGGCGCGCCCGCAGATCCAGGCCGCCCTGGAGCTGCTGGCGACGCGTTTCGAGCTGACCTGGGAGGTGACGTATTCGGACGTGCGCCCGCGCGTCGCCGTGTTCGCGAGCCGGTCGCCCCACTGCCTCTACGATCTGCTGCTGGCCCACCAGCTGGGTGAGCTGGGCGGCGATCTGGTCGCCGTCGTCTCCAACCACCAGGATCTGAGCCCGGTGGCCGGTCACTTCGGCGTCCGCTTCGAGCACATCCCCGTCGAGGCGGGCGACAAGCCGCGCGCGGAGGCCGCCGCGCAGCGCTTGCTGGACGAGCTGTCGGTCGATCTGATCGTGCTCGCCCGTTACATGCAGATCTTGACGCCGGCGTTCGTGGGCCGGTGGCCGGGGCGCATCATCAATATCCATCACTCGTTCTTGCCGGCGTTCGTCGGCGCCAAGCCGTACCACCAGGCCAAGCAGCGCGGCGTGAAGGTGATCGGCGCGACGGCGCACTACGTGACCAACGAGCTGGATCAGGGGCCGATCATCGAGCAGGACGTCGGCCGGGTCAGCCACCGCGACGACGTCGAGGAGCTGATGCGCAAGGGCGGCGAGCTGGAGCGGCGCGTGCTGACGCGCGCCGTCCGCCTGCACCTCGAACGGCGCGTGCTGATCTCGGGCAATCGGACGATTGTCTTCGGCTGAGGGCCGTCAGCCGTGCAACGCGGCGCCGTCGAGCCAGCGGATCTCGCCGAAGCCGGCGATCAGGCGCGCTTCCTCGATGTCCAGGCGCCAGAATGAGAAGTCGCCCAGCGCCAGGTAGTCGGCGGCGCGCGGCCACGCTTTCAGGTAGCGCGCGCGCGCGTCGGGCTCGTCGGGGGCGGGCAGGGGCGCCATCCGGCCGAGCAGCGAGATGCGCGCGCCCGCCTGGGGATCCTCGGCGGCGGAGCGGTCGCCGACGAACAGGCTGGCGCGCGGATCGGCGAGCAGGTTCTTGGTGTGCGCCGCCAGCCGCGACAGCAGCAGGACCGGCGCGCCCTGCACCGACAGCGCGTACGGCGTGACGGAGCCGTAGGGAAAACCGACGCGGTGGACGGATATCGTCGACAGCACGCCGACCGATTCGGCGGCGAGCAGTGCGCGGGCACCCGCGACCGCGGCTTCGCTGGCGGATGAGGCGGCCATCGCTTCCAGTGTACGATAGCCACAGTGCGGCCATGAGCAAACGCGTTCTGATCGCCCTCAGCGTGCTGGCGCTGGCGCAGGCCGCCGCGCTGATCTGGCTCGCGACGCGCATGGGCGATACGCCCGTCATGCAGGCCGATCCGATGTACCCGATCTCGCTGTGGGAGGCGCGCGCGGCGTTCGGCCGCGGCGCGGGCCATCTGGTGGGGACGCTGCTGATCGTTCCGTGGCTGCTGGCGCTGCCGTCGCTGGCGCCGCTGGGGAAGCTGCCGCGGCTGCTGTTCATCGCGCCCGCGATCTCGGCGGCGTCGTGGATCGCCTGGGTGGCGCAGGGACTGCCCGCGCACGATCGGTCGTTCGCGTACCGGATCTGCGGCGCGGTGGGGCTGATGGCTGGCACCATCATCCCGCTCGTCGCGATCGTGATGTTCCGGATCGAGGCGGCGCGCAGCCCCGAGAAGCGGGCGGCGGCGCCGCTGGGGATCGGGTTCGCGGCGACGGTCCTTCTCTGGGCCTGGGCGTTCGCGGTCGTCCAGGCCGAGCTGGTGCTGGGCATGGTGGACACGATCCGGTCGCTGAAACAATGAACGTCGTGGTGCTGCCGACGCCGGAGGGGGCGTGCCTGCGCGCGGCGGAGATCGTCGCGGAGGTGCTGGCCGCGAAGCCCGACGCCGTGCTCGCGCTGCCGGCCGGCAACACGCCGCGGCCGGTCTACGCCGAGCTGGCCCGGCGGCACCGGGAGGAAGGGCTGTCGTTCGTGCGCGCTCTCGCGTTCGCGCTCGACGAGTACGCCGGCATCGGGCCCGAACATCGCGCCTCGTTCGCCCGGTTCCTCGACGACGAGCTGTACCGCCACATCGATCTGCCGCGCGCGCACGCGCACGCGCCCCACGCGACCGCGACGGATCTCGACGGCGCGTGCCTGCGCTACGAACGGGGCATCGAGGCCGCGGGCGGACTGGATCTGTGCCTGCTCGGCATCGGCGGCAACGGCCACATCGCCTTCAACGAGCCCGGATCGCCGTTCGATTCGCGCACGCGCGTCGTCGAGCTGGCGGAAGAGTCCCGGGCCGGGGCGACGGGCGCGTTCGGTGCCGACCCGGTTCCCGCCTTTGCGCTGACGATCGGCATCGCGACGATCTTGTCGGCCCGGCGGTGCGTCTTGCTCGCGACTGGGGCGGCGAAGGCCGGCGTGGTCGCGGCCGCGATCGAGTCGGCGCCCGCGCCGGCGCTGCCCGCGTCAGCGCTGCAGCTGCACCCTGGCGCGACCGTCATCCTCGATGCGGCGGCCGCGTCGCGAATCACGCGAGGCTGACCCGCATGCGCTGTCCGGCTTGTGGCGCGTCGTTGCGCGATGGCGACGCCGCCGGCTGCCTCGGTCTCTATCACGAGCTGTCGGTCCAGACGCTGTCCGATCGCGATCCGACGTTCCCCCACCAGCTGGCGGTCGACGCCTATGCCGCGCAGCACGCAGGACCCGAATCGAAGCCGATCACCACGGCGTTCGCGTTGATCGGGCTCTACCTCGTCTGCGAGCGAGGCTTTTCGGGCCGCCACGCGCAGCTCGCGCACATGTTCCTCGGGCAGCGCCGCCAGGAGTGGCCGCGCTTCCAGCCGCCCGCCGATCGCGGCGCCGTGACCGTCGCCGACGTGCTGGCGGCGGGCGAGGGCGGACGCAACGCGGCCCTGCGCCGCTGGGCGGAATCGGCCTGGGCGGCGTGGAACGAGCAGCACGCGCGCGTCGCCGAGCTGGTTGGCGAGAGGTTCGATCGACGGCGCGGCGGCTGATCGTGCGGTGAACGCGCTCAGTCGGCGACGCAGCCGTCGATGCTGCCGGCCAGCGCCGCGCCGGGGCAGGTTGGTCCGGACGACAGCGTCCCGAGCGTGAAGATGTAGTTGCTGTGGCCCATGTTGTCGGAGGTGTCACGGATCGTTCCGCTGCCGGCGCAGATCGTCTCGCCGGCGTGAGGCGCCGCGGCGGGCATGATCACCGTTCCCGTCGCCGACGCCCCGGCGCCGTTGTTCGGGAAGAGCGTCCTCCATTCGACGTGCAGCGTCCCGTCCGCGTACGTGACGTCGAGCGTGTAGGGCATCGACAGTTGTTGAAACGCCAGCCCCATGTCCTGCTCCTGAACGTCCACGGGCTGGCCGTCCAGCTCGCCAGCGAGCGTGATCATGTTGGCCATGCACGTCGACGGTGTCCCGCCGTCGCCCGACGAACCGCACCCCACGGTCGCGATGGCGCCGGCCAAGATCACCCACCGCTGCTCCCTCATCATCGGCGGTCGCATCCTACTTGAACGCCGCCGCCGTCGCGTCGAGCAACGGGTTGGCGTAGCCGTCGCCGCCGTACGGATACTGCGTTCCCTCGTTGATCGTCCAGATGATGACGCCGCCGTAGCCGTTCTGCTTCAGCCACTGGCCCTTGGCGGCGACCGTGGCGGGATCCTCGTAGGTCAGAAACTGCGTCGCCGGTCCCTGATCGCCCGGGAACTGATCCGTCCAGCCGGGATGAAACTCGGAAGGCCACGACAGCCAGGTCGTCATGGCGGTGGCGTCCCAGTGTGAGACCGCGCCGCCCTTGCCCTCGAAGTATCGCTTGATGTTGCCGTACGACAGGTTGGTGTCGTTCTCGTAGACCGTCGCGCTGCCGTACGACTGCAGCGGCATCGTCACGGGCGCGCTGACCGCCCGCCCGTAGAAGCCGACGCCGACGCCGAGCTTCGACTTCGGAATCCCGAGCGCGGCCCACGCCGCGAGCGACGACGTCACGTCGAACGGGTGATCGGACCCGGCGCCTGCGAGCGGATCCATGAACCACACCACCCAGCCCGGGTAGTTTCCCGATCCGGTGTAGGTCATCACGTTGAGCTGATCGACCGCCGTGTGCGCCGCAGTCCAGAGCTGCTTCGTGCCGCTGTCGATGCCGAGGTTGTTGTTCACGGCGCCGACCGGAACGGTGATCAGGAAGCCGGGCTGCGCGGCGGCGCGCAGCGCCAGCACCAGCGCCTGGAAGTCGGTGAAGTTGATCGCATCTTCCCAATCGAGGTCGACGCCGTCGTAGTTCCACCTCGCCACGGCGTTGATGATGTCGGCGACGAACTGGGCCCGGTTCGCGGGGCTGGCCGCGGCCGCGAACCCGGCGCCGGCGCCGCCACCGCCCAGCGACATCAGCGGATGACAGCCGCCGTTTTTCGCCGCCGTCGCGAAACCTTCGATGCCGCTCGCGCCCAGGTTGGCCATGGCGTTGCTGGTGTCGAGCGTCTGAAACGGGCTCTGCGTCGACGGGGTCGCGGGCGCGCGCGCGCCGACGAACGCGAGCGCCACGTGGGTCATGTCGCTCCAGGCGATCCGATCGACCGGATATTGCGTCGTCTGCCAGACCGCCCAGTAGCCGAGCACCCATCTGCCGCCGGCTCCGCTGCCGCCCGTGCCGGTCGTCCCGCCGGTGCCGGTCGTCCCGCCGGTTCCGCTCGATCCGCCGGTGCCGGTCATCCCGCCGCGGCTGCTGCCGGCTGTGCCGCCGCTGCCTGCGTTGCTGGACCCGCCCGTGCCCGCGGCGCCGCTGGTGCCTGCGCCGCCGCCGCCCGTGCCGCCGGCGGCGCCACCCCCGCCACATGCGATCGACGAGACGGCACCGAAGATCAGGATCGCGATGAACGACGCGGGACGGATCACCGTCCCGTCATTGTACCGCCAGCGGCCTGTTTGTACGCGCTACCAGCCCTTGGCAGGAGCGGGGGCCGCCGGGGCGGCAGGCGCGGGAGCGGCCGGCTTGCCCATCGCGGGCGGCGGTGTTGCGGCCGCCGCTTCCTTCGTGTGGCACTGATAGCAGCCGAACCCGTCGGGTTTCGCCGGCGCCCATTCGGGCACGCCGAGCAGCGCCGCCATCGTCGGCTTCACCTGCGTCCCCATGAACTTCACCGCCTCGGGCTTCTTCTGCTGAATCGCCATGAACCCGGCCCGATCCGTCGGCTGCGGCAACTTCGGCAGCTCGGCGTTCGGCATCTTGAACTTCTTTTCCGCGGCCTTGTCGCCATGGCAGGTCGGGCAGCCCATGTTCGCGTAGCGCTTCTTGTCGAACGCGACGAACAGCTTCTTCATCGTCGGCAGCACGGTCTTCTTCATGTACTGCTTCTTGGCGTTCTCATCCATCTTGGCCCAGTCGATCTTCTTGCCGGCCGCGACCGCCGCCGGTGACGGCGCTGCGGGGGGCGGGGTGGCCGTGGTTGGGGCGGCCGCCGGGGCGGCGGGTTTCGCCTTTTCGTCTGCGGCGAAAGTCGCCGTGGCGAGGAGACAGACGAGACCGAAGCTGACGGCGGACATTGTCTTCATGGATGGCAGTCCTTTCGCGTACACGATTAGTGTCGCTACTGATGCGGGGATCAGGCGGCTGTTACAAACTTTTTTTCGCCTTCGTCCGACGGTGTGAGGCGCATTGCCGCGATCTCGGTGCTTGACACGGACCGCCCTCTGACGATGATGGCCCCCGCAGCACAGATCGATCCTGAAAACTGAATAGATGCCTTCGGTGCCCAGCCGGGCATAAAAGGGAAGCCGGTGTGACGCCGGCGCGGTCCCGCCACTGTATGTGGAGGCCGTCCTCATGAACCCACTCGACGATCCGTCGTCGGGGAAGGGGAGGGCGGCCGCGACAATCCTGTCGCGATCCACGAGCCAGGAGACCTACCGAAGGCAGACGCTTTTTTCTCCGCGCGGACGGAGATCGGCCCCCGGGCCTCGTTGGTTCGCTTCGTGGTCCGGGACCGTCCCCTCGTTCGCCCGGAGCGAGGGGTTTTTTCATGCCGTCCGCCGGGGCGGGGTCCGCGACGCGGGCCGCGCCGAATACAACCAGCAGCCGAGAGCCGCCGTCGCCGGGATCGTCCCGGCGCGCGCGCCGGCGCTTGCGGGTGGCGACGTCTTTCGGGCTGGTCCTGCTGGCGGCGGTGGTCGCCGTCGTGGTCGGGCTGCTGGTGGGACCGGCTCACATTTCGGTGGCCGACGTGGTCGGCGCGCTGGGACGGCGCCTCGGGGGAGAGGTCGACCTTTCGCGCTCGCACGACATCGTGGTCGTCGACATCCGGCTGCCGCGCGCGCTGGTCGGCTTCGTCGCGGGCGGCGCGCTGGCGGTCGCGGGCGCCGCCTTGCAGGGGCTGTTCCGCAATCCGCTCGCGGAGCCGGGCGTGCTCGGAATCTCGTCCGGAGCCTCGCTGGGGGCGGTGCTTGCGATCTACTTCCATCTCGCCCGCCGCGCGGTCTGGCTGCTGCCGGCCTGCGCGTTCGCGGGAGCGGCGGCGGACGCCGTGCTGGTGTTCGCGATCGCGTCGCGCCAGGGGCGCGGCCGCGTGTTCACCGCGACGCTGCTGCTGGTGGGCGTGGCGGTGATGGCGCTGAACGTGTCGCTGACGACGTTCGTCCTGTCGATCTCGCTCGCCAGCTACGACGTCGGGCGTGAAGTCATGTACTGGCTGCTGGGCGGCCTGGAGGGGCGCACCTGGGATCACCTGCTTCTCAGCGCGCCCGCGATCCTGATCGGCACGGTCCTGATCGCGGCGCACGCGCGCGATCTCGATGCGCTGTTGCTGGGCGAGGTGAGCGCGCAGTCGGTCGGCGTCGACGTTCCGCGGGTCCGCCTGCGGCTGGTGCTCGCGACCGCGCTGGTCGTCGGTGCGGCCGTCGCGGTCGCGGGCCCGATCGCGTTCGTCGGTCTGCTGGTGCCCCACCTGTTGCGGCTGGCCGCGGGCGCGTCCCACGCCGCGCTGGTGCCGCTGTCGTTCCTGGGCGGCGGCGTGTTCCTGGTGATCGCGGACGTCATCGCGCGCAGCGTGTCGACGGATCTGCCGATCGGCGTGGTCACGGCGGTGGTGGGCGCGCCCCTGTTTCTGGTGCTGCTGGTGCGCCGGCGCGTCGAGGTGGCGGGCGCATGAGCCTCGTCGAGGCCTCCCACGTCACGTTCGCCTACCGCGGCGGCCCCGTGCTCCGCGACGTCAGCTTCGCCGTCGGCGCCGGTGAGCTGGTCGCGCTGTGCGGGCCGAACGGCGCGGGGAAGTCGACGTTGCTGCGGCTGCTGCTCGGTCTGCACGCGCCGTCGTCGGGGCGG
>DATFXS010000761.1:0-2115 GCA_035315605.1 Polyangia bacterium | reverse complement strand
TAGCCGAACGCCAGCTTGCCGGCGACGTCGGAGGTCCGGCGCTCGACGTCGTACTTCTCGACGAGCGTCCCGCGCCGTTCGAGGTCCTCGGCAAGCATCGACAGCCAGGCGCGCGCGAGGCGGTCGGCGTCGGCGCCGTAGCCGTAGCGACGCAGCCCGCGGGTGGCGAACAGCTGCAACGGCGCCCAGCCGAATGGCGCGTCCCACTGCGCGCCCGTCACCTTGGTGCTGGTGACGACGCCGCCAGGTCGTTCGAAGCGACCCAGGTTCTCGTGCACGCGCTGGGCGTGCTCCTGCGAAGCGACGCCGGCCCAGAGCGGCCAGAACGTCGTCGCGAACGGGTAGAGGGGGCGGTACCCCCGCTCGAAGTCGTAGTCGAGATAAAGACCCGTGTTCTCGTCCCAGAGCCACAGTTCGATTCGCCTCCTGCGGAGGTCCGCCATTACGCGCCAGTGGCTGGCCGCTGCGTCGCGGCCGAGCGCGTGCTCGATCTCCGCGAGGTCCATCTCCATCCGGTAGAGCAGCGTGTTCAGGCAGACGGGCGCGATGCGGGTGGTGTCGGCGCCGAACGGACCGAAGCGCCCGGTGGGATCGAAACCGGACTCGCGCATGGCGCGATCGCCTTTGAAGAAGGCGGGCGTCAGCTGATCGGTGTCGCGATCGTAGTTTCCAGCGGCGGCGTCGGGGTTGGCGCGGAACCAGGCGCGCACGCGGTCGTAGTGGTTGTGGCCGTCGGCGTCGCGCTCGCCGGCCACGACCTCCGGCGCCGGGCCGTCGCCGTGATCGTAGTAGCGCGACAATCCGAGCGACTCGATCAGATGCGGCGGGGTCGTCCAGTGCTCGTAGCTGGCCACGACGGCGTCGCGGGCGGCGGCCAGCCAGGCGGGGTCGGCACCCTTCGCGACGCCGAGCACCATCTCCGACAGCAGCGGCGGCTGCGAGCGGGTCAGGTAGTAGGTGCGGTTGGCGTTGAGAACACCGCCGTAGTGGCGCACCTCGTACAGGAAATCGTCGACCATGTCGCGCGCGAGCGCCGGCCGATCGTCCTTCAGCAGGCCGAGCAGGATGAAGTAGCTGTCCCAGCCGTACATCTCATTGAAACGCCCACCCGGGACGACGTAGGGGCGCGGCAGGTACAGAAGGCCGGGCGGGTGGACGGAAGACGGATCGCGGGGCAGCGGACGGAGCGCGATGCGCGCGCGCTCGGGCGCCGGCAGCGCGCGGGCAAGGGCGGCGGCGACGGCGTCGCGGTTTTCGCCGGCGGGCAGGTAGACCGGCCAGGGCGTGCCCGGCGCGTGGATGACCTTGGGATCCTCCGCGGCGCGCGGCAGGTCGGCCAGCGTGCGCGTGAGCGGCTGCCACGCGCTGCGGATGTACGCTCGCAGGCGGTCGAGGCGCGCGTCGGCGGGCGCCTGCGTTGCCGCGGTGGGAGCGGCGGGCGCGTGGCGGGCGGCCGGCGCCGCGCAGGCCGCGAGCGCCGAGAACCAGACGATCGCGGCGCGAGCGGGCCGACGGCGGCGCGAGGCGTCCGGGTCCATCACCCGGCCCGGCCGAGCCACCCGGCGCGGACCGCCGTCGCGCCGGCCCCCGCGTGCCTGTCGGCGCCGACCGCCAGCGCGCGCTCCGGGCTTTCGGCCAGCGTCAGCGTCGCCTCGTTCAGAACGTCGCGACGGAAAAACGAGACGCGGACGTGCCCGCCCGGATCACGATCGCCGACGCGGTTGGCGAAGGTGGCGGGGGTGACGCGCGCGCCGTCGATCGCGACGATGTCGTCGCCGAAGGTGATGCCGGCGCGCCACGCCGGCGAATCGGGGATCACGTTGCGAACCAGCGTGCGCTCAGGATGCAGCGCGATCCCGGTCCAGGCCCGGGCGCGCCGCGCGCGCACGCGATCCCGGTCGGCGGGCGGCTTGCCGCGCTGATCCCAGGCGGCGCGCTGCGCGACCTTCAGGCCGGCGCGCCGCCACAGCGCGGGCAGCGGCAATTCCTCCGTGCCGCGCACGTAGCGATCGAAGAACCGATCCATTCGCCTCCCCGCGATAGCCGCGGCGGCGTCGCGGACGGTCCCCTCGTCGATCGGCCGCCCGGCGCGACCGAAGCGCTGCCAGATCCAGC
>DATFXS010000760.1:0-14310 GCA_035315605.1 Polyangia bacterium | reverse complement strand
CCCCGCCGAGACTTTTTCGGCGAGTCGTGGTCTTACGCAAAGTTACCTTGCTCGTCACACACTCCATCGGGCGGGCTCCCCCCGCCCCGCGCCGAAAAGTCTCGTCGGGTCCCCTCCACCGCGCCACCCCTCCGCTCACTGCGCGCCGCCGGTAGGTCGACACGACATGAACGATGCGCCGAAAATTCGGTCGAAGCGGAGTCGAGGCGCAACGCCAGGCGCGGAGGGGGACGGGGCGCTCCTCGGCCGGAGCGTAGGCGGCCGCTCTGATCGTTTGCGGCCGACGGGATTCCGAGCTTGCTCGCGGAGGACGAGGAGCGCACCGTCCCCCTCCGCCCCCGACGTTAGCCGAGCGGAGCGGGCTACGGGCGGCCGAGGGCTTTCTGGAGTTGGGCGCGGGCAGTGTCGAGCTTGAGGAGGGCCTGCAGGCGCTGGAAGCCGGCGTTGGTGGCGGCAAGCTGGGCGTCCGACAGCTCGATGCCGTTGCCGACGCCGGTCCGGTAGCGGACCTCGGCCAGATCGAGGCGCGCCTTGGCGTTGGCGAGCGAGCGCTCGGCCGCCGCGATTGCCGCCTTGCCGGCGATGATCGTCAGCCGCGCCTGATCGACCTCGACGCGCGCCTGCTGGCGCGCGATGTCGACCTCCGCGCGCGCCGCGGCGGAGAGCGCGTTGCCCTCGCGCACGGACGCACGCACGTTGCCGCCCTCGAACAGGGCCCACGAGAGCGTGAACCCGCCGCTCCAGTTCCAGACCAGGTTGCCGAGCTCCGGGCCGTTGTAGGTCAGGCCCGTCACCGCGTTCAGCGTCGGACCGTAGCGGCCCTCGGTCGCCTTGTTGTTCAGGTCCTGCGCGCGCAGCGCCGCGATCTTGGCGGCGACGTCGGGACGCGCGCGCAGCGCCTCGTCCACCAGCGTCTCGAGCGGCGCCTCCTCGCCGGTCAGCGGCGGCGACGCCTCACCCGTCACCTCGTAGGTTGCCGGCGCCTCGACGCCCATCGCCTGGTTCAGCAGCGCACGCGCGGTCGCGTAGTCGTTCTGGGCGTTGATCAGCGTCACCTCGGCGTTCGCCTGATCCGTGCGCGCCTGCAGCAGATCGACCTCCGGGCGCGTGCCGACCTCGGTGAACGCCTGGATCTGCTCGACGTGCTTGTTCTGGTTGGCGAGCGTCTCCCGCGCGACGCCGACCGCGTCGCGCGCCGCCCGCGCCGTGTAGAAAGCGGCGCGGATCGCGAGATCGCTGGTCAGCTGCGTGAAGCGTTCGCTGTCCTCTTGCTGCTCGGCTGACGCGCGCGACGCCTTTTGCTTCTGCCAGGTCTGGCCGAAGTCGTAGATCAGCTGCGTCGCCGAGAGGCCGCTGCGCCAGAAGTTGAAGGTGTTCCACGACGGGGCCGGGGGGATGAAGTTGGACGTGGATCCATTCATCTGCGGCGTCGGGTTCAACGTCGCGCGCGAGTAGCTGGCGTTCGCGTTCACCTGCGGCAGCAGGTTGGAGACCGCCTCGTCGACGCGCGCGTGCGCGGCGTCGACCTGGGCCTGCGCCTCGCGCCGCTGCGGCTGCAGCATCCGTCCGATCTGCAGCGCCTTATCCAGCGACAGCTCGGCGGGCAGCGTCTGGTAGGCGTCGGCGTCGGCGCGGGCCGCCGTCGCCGTCAGCGTCAGCGCCAGCGCGCCCGTCGCCAGTGCCAGCCACCGCTTCATTCGAACCGCAGCGCCTCGATCGGATCGAGGCGCGACGCCTTGCGCGCCGGGTAGAGGCCGAAGCCGATGCCGACGACCGCCGAGAACCCGACCGCGATGACGATGATCTGCGGTCGCACCAGCAGCGGCCAGTTGAAGTGGGCGGCCAGCTGATGCGCCACGCCGAGGCCGCTGGCGATGCCGACGATGCCGCCGGCGCTGGACAGCGTCAGCGCCTCGACCAGGAACTGGGTCAGGATGTCGAAGCGGCGCGCGCCCACCGCCATCCGCAGCCCGATCTCGCGCGTCCGCTCGGTGACGCTGACGAGCATGATGTTCATGATGCCGACGCCGCCCACCAGCAGCGACACGGCCGCGATGCTGGCCAGCAGGGTGGTCAGCGTCTTCGTCCCCTCCTGCTGCGCGCTCGCCAGCTCGGCCAGGTTGCGGATCGAGAAGTCGTCGTCCGTCCCCTTGGGCAGGTTGTGCCGCTCGCGTAGAAGGCCCGTGATCTGCCGCTGCGCCTTGGCGGTCGCGTCGGCGGAGCGGGCGCTGGCCATGATCGTCCCCTGGAGGAACTTCTTGAGGCCGCCCTGGATCTTCGTCATGAACGTCGTCGACGGGATGAACACGCCGTCGTCGTAGTCCTGCCCGCTCGGCGACTGGCCCTTGCGGGCCAGCACGCCGACGACCTGAAACGGGATGTTGCGGATGCGGACCATCTGACCGACGGGGTCGGCGCTGGGGCCGAACAGCTTGTCCACCACCGTCTGCCCCATCACGACGACCTTGGTGGCGCCGTCGATGTCCGACTGACCGAAGGTGTTGCCCGAAGCGGTCGGCCAGCTTCGCAGCGCGAAGTAGTCGGCGGTCGTGCCGGTGACGCTGGTCGACCAGTTCTGCTCCTCGGTGATCACCTGCGCGTTCGTCCGCAGCTGCGGCGCCACGTATTGCACCGCCGGAACTTCGCGCTGGATGGCGGTCAGATCGTCCCAGGTGAGGGTCGGCATCGACCCGAAGCCGCCGTGCGCCCCGCCCGAGGTCGTCGTCCCCGACATGATGACCAGCAGGTTCGAACCCATCGCGGCGTACGACTGCTCGACCATCGCCTTCGCGCCGTCACCGATCGCGACCATCGCGATCACCGCGCCGACGCCGATGATGATCCCGAGCGCGGTCAGGAACGACCGCAGCTTGTTGCGCATCAGCGCGCGGCCCGCGATCCGGATCGTCTGCAAGCCCGTCATGATCCCGACTCCTGCGCGTGCGGCGCCTCGTGCGCCTGGCCCTGCGACTGTTCCTGGGCCTGCTCCTGCTCGCGCTGCGCGACCGCGCGCGCCAGCGCCTGGCGCGCATCCTCCGGCTGCTGCGCGCGATCCAGGCGGACGCGGCCGTCTTTCATGCTGATCACCCGGCCCGCGAACCCGGCGACGTCCGGCTCGTGCGTGACGAGCAAGATGGTGATTCCAGCCGACCAGAGGTCCTGGAACAGCGTCATCACCTCGATGCTGGTCTCAGAGTCGAGGTTGCCGGTCGGCTCGTCGGCGAGGATCACCTTCGGGTTCGTCACCAGCGCGCGCGCGATCGCGACCCGCTGCTGCTGGCCGCCCGACATCTGGTTCGGATGGTGGTGGACGCGGTCCGCCAGGCCGACCCGCCCCAGCGCCTCGCGCGCCCGCTTGTGGCGCTCGGCCGCGGGCACGTCCGCGTAGAGCAGCGGCAGCTCGACGTTCTCGAGCGCGGTCGTGCGCGAGAGCAGGTTGAAGCTCTGGAACACGAAGCCGAGCGTCTGGTTGCGGATCCGCGCCAGGCCGTCCGAGCCGAGGCGCGAGACCGGCTTGCCGTCCAGGCGGAATTCGCCGCTGGTCGGTTTGTCGAGACAGCCGAGGATGTTCATCAGCGTCGATTTGCCCGAGCCCGACGAGCCCATCACCGCCGCAAACTCGCCGCGGTTCACGGTCAGCGTCACGCCGCGCAGCGCGTGCACCTCGACGTCGCCGAGCTTGTAGACCTTCGTGACGCCCTCGAGCTGGACGATCGCCTCGCCCATCTAGAACATCCGCCGGAAGGCGCCCGCGCCTGCGGGCTGCCCGCCGCTCTTGTCGCCGCCGCTGAACTCCGCGTCGGTGACGACGCGGTCGCCCTCGTGCAGCTCGCTCGTCTCGATCTCCGTGTTGGCGCCGTCGCTGACGCCGGCTCGCACGCGGACCGGCGTCGGCATCGGCCCGCGCAGCACCCAGACCGTGCGCCGATCGGGTGTCTCGCCGTCGCCGCGGGCGCCGCGGCCGCCCCCGCCCGGGCGCCGCTGCCCACCGCCGTCGCCCGTCGCGCCGCCGCCGGGGCGCTGTCCGCCGCCGCCCCCGCCGCCCGGGCGCTGCGCGCCCCCAAAGGCCGTGCGCGCGAGCTCGGGCGGCGGCTGGAAGCGGAGCGCCGCGTTCGCGACGCGCAGCGCGCTGTCGCGATGGTCATAGATGAACGTGATGTTCGCGGTCATTCCGGGCCGCAATTCCAGCCCCGGGTTGGCGACGTCGATCACCGCATCGTACGTGACGACGTTCTGCTGCGTCTGGGGCGCGTTGCGGATCTGGCGAATCTTCCCCTTGAACGTCCGCGACGGGTACGCGTCGACCGTGAACGTCGCGTCCATGTCCGCCTTCAGCTTGCCGATGTCGGCCTCGGCCACGCTGGTGTCGACCTGCATCTTGGTCAGGTCCTCGGCGATCAGGAACAACGTCGGCGCCGACAGCGACGCCGCCACCGTCTGCCCGACGTCGACGCTGCGCGAGATCACGACGCCGGTCGTGGGCGAGATGATCGTGGTGTAGTCGAGGTTCACCTGCGCCTGGTGCAGGGCGGCCTTGGCCTGTTCCATGTTGCCGCGCGCCGCCGTGACGTCGCCGTTCGCGGCCTTCATCGTCGCGCGCGCGGTGTCCAGGTCCGCCTGCGCGATCGCCTTCCGGTCGAACAGCGCGACCGCCCGGTCGTACTGCACCTTGGCGTTGTCGGCCTGCGCTTCGAGCTTGGCGACGGTTCCCTGGCCCGCCAGGTAATTGGCGCGCGCCGACTCCAGCGCGGCCTCGAACAGGGCCGGTTCGATCTTCGCGATCACCTGCCCCTTCTTCACGGGCGAGTTGAAGTCGACATTGATCTGCTTGATGCGCCCCGACACCTGCGTGCCGACCTGGACCGTGACCAGCGCCGACAGCGTTCCGGTCGCGGTGACCTTGGCGACGATCGGACCGCGATCGACCGCCACCGTCTCGAAGCGCGGCGCCGCGCCCGCGGCGACGTGCTTGCGCCACTGCCAGATTCCGATTCCGCCTCCGGCCAGCACGACCAGGCCGAGCACGATCCAGAGGGGCTTTTTCATGCGTGTCGCTCGTCGGAGACCCGAGTCATCGCGCCGTAGTTAAGCAGGTTTCGGGCCTGACCGCCTCGTCTTCCGGAACCGCGCCGCCAGTCACGGGCCCGGGAAGGTCGTCGCCTCGACGATGAATCGCAGCAGCGGCTCGTGCGTCCCGGCGACGCTCTCTGGCGTGTTGTACGCGAAGACATACCCGTGGCCGCCGCGAAGGAACGCACACCAGACGCGGCGGCTCCGCTTGGTGACCCCGGCCGGCTTCCAGGTCGAGACGATCTGCAAACCCGGCATGGTGTTGCACGTCGCTTTCGTCTCCGAAACCTTCCGGTATTCCCAGTCGGCAGGGCGCTTGAGCTCTGACTGGGCCGCAACGCGGGTGAATTCGGAGAGCACGCCGGAGATCGGCTCGGCGACCGCCACGAAGACGATGACGTCCGCATCCCCACCGGGCAGATTGCGGGAGAGAGCCACGACGTCGTCGTCGGACGGTTGGGCGGCGAAGGTCGCGGGATAATGGAGCGTCATCAACCCGTCTTTGGCCGAAAAGCTCTGCGACAGTGGCTCGGTGCCCGCCTCGGATTCGGTCCCGGGGCTGGCCGGCGGTCGACGCTGGCCGACCAGTTGCTTCACCCTGTCGCAGCCGGAGAGCGCGACGACAGCGGCAATCGCGATCGCCGCTTCGCCGGCGCGCCAGCGTCTGGTCGACGTCATGGAGCCGCCATTGTAGACGTGGTCGACCGATGGGACAGCACTGCAGGTAGAATCGCGCGGTCAGGTGGGCAAGGCTGGCGCAAGAGGTCGGCGCGCCGTCGCGTGCGGTGTGCTGGGTGCGGTCGCGGGCTGCGCGGCGCTGTTCGGCGGCAAGAGCGGGCCGTTCTGGTCGACCGAAGATCTCGGCGCGCAGGCGCCGCCCTCCGGATTGCTGGCCGCGGTGATCGCCGACCGGCCGGCGCCGCGCGCGCCGCTGCCGGAGGAGCTGCAAGCGGTCGAGACGCCGGCGGGCGTTCGGCTCGAGCGGGTGCTCGGGCGGGCCGCGATGGTGCCCGGCGGGCAGGTCGCCTTCCTGCCGGACGGCCGGCGGCTTGCCGTGTTGACGGAGACCGGCGCTCTCGCGATCTGGGATCCGATCACGCGGACGCGGCTGGCGGCGTTCCCGGCCTGCGAGACGGGGAGGCCGACGGCGCTCGTGGTCTCGCCCGACGGAAAGCTGGCCGCGAACGTGATCGCGGGCGGGCGCATCTGCGTGCGCGATCTCGCGGACGGACACGTCGTCCGCAGCTGGGAGGCGCACGCCGCGCCGATCAAGGCGCTCGCGTTCACGACCGGCGGCCAGATCCTGAGCTACGCGTATCAGCGGGAGGTGTGGATGGACACCCAGCTGAGGCCGATCATCATGCAGCGGCAGGCGGGCGGCGAGCTGCGGCGCTGGCGGCTCGCCGAGGAGCGGCCGGCCGGCGAGATCTGGCTCGGGCCGGCGGACACGGTCGCGTTCGCCACCGACGGCTCGCTGATCGTGGCGCGCGACACCGAAGGCGCGCTGCGCGTGCTGGACGGCGGCGGGCACATGCTCTGGAACGCGAAAGCGGGCGAATACTATTCCTTCGCGCTGGTCGACCACGATCGCCAGCTGCTGGCGATCAAGTCGCTGGCGCTTCACCTGCTCGACGCCCGGACGGGCCACCCGCTCGGCGAGCTGACGGCGACCTCGCCGCTGCACCACGCGATGAACTGGCGGAACGAGCCCGAGAGCTGGAGCGACTGCATCGTGCCGACGCCCGACGGTCGGCGCGTGATCACGGCGCTGCGCGAGGACGGGTCTCTGTTCGTCTGGGACCTGGCGTCGCGCCGCGAGGTCGAGCATCCCCAGGCGCTCTACTTCCCCGCCTGCCACGCCGTGTTCTCGCCCGACGGAACGCTCCTCGCCGCCCACGATCTGCAGCTCTGGGACGCGGTCGCGCGCCTGCCGCTCGGCGACAGCGGCGTCTACGCGGCGATCTCCGCCGACGGCCGCCGCGCCGTCACCTCCGGCGGCGACTTGACGATCAAGCTGTGGGACGTGGATCGGGGCACGGAGATCGCGCGCCGCCGGCTGGCGAAGCCGACGTCGGTGCGGCTGTCGGCCGCCGGCGATCGGATGCTGCTCGGGTTCGAAAACGGGTGGGCGCGCGTTGCCGACGTGGCGACGGGCGCCGAGCTCTGGTCGCTGGACGGCCGCGCCGGCGGCGGGCCGTGGGCGCTCTCTCCCGACGGGCAGCTCGCCGTGACCTCGACCTACACGGGCGCGGGCCTCACCGTCCACGACGTCACGACCGGCAAGGCGCTGTGGAACACGCCGCTGCCCGATTACGAGAGCGTGGTCGCCGCGTTCTCACCCGACAGCCGCCTGCTCGCGTACACCGATCGCTATCACCAGCTGTGCGTGCGGACCGCGCGGGACGGGCGCGAGGTGCGGCGCTTGCCCGGGACGAAACGCCGCTGGAGCCTGGCCTTCAGCCCCGACGGCCGCTACCTGCTCGCCGACGCCGGTGAGATCGTCATCTTCGATCTCGCGGCCGACGGCAAGGACGTCCGGCGCATCGACTATCCGGGCGGCATGACCGCGCTCGGGCCGGGCGTCCTGGCGTTCACGCAACACATCGGTTCGCGCGTCATCGAGCTTTCGCGGATCGCCGACGGGACCGCGCTCGGCAAGATCACGCTGGGCGAGCGTTTCGGCGCGGTGTCGTCGCTGGCGCTGGCCGCGGGCGGCACGCGCCTCCTGGTCGGAACCAGCCGCGGCCAGGTGCTGGTGTTCGCGATGCGCGGCCGCTCCTGACCGCGGGCGCGCGGTCGCGGCGGCGTCAGCGCGGCGCCGCCCAGATCGAGCAGCAGTCGGCGCGCGACATTTCGGACTTGTGCTGAAGATAGTAACCGGTGTCGGCGAAATAGACTGCGTCGTCGTCGACGATCAGCATCGTCGGTCCCTCGTGGCCGTCCGCCAGCACGCGCACGGCGTCGCGGCCCGGCGACTCGCTGTGCATCCGGCCGTACTCGCCGATCAGCACCAGCGTGTCGCCCTTGAACGCGAGGTCGGCGATGCGTGAGCGGCGCGAATAGCCCGAAAGGTGAACCGGGAAGGGAGCGCCGTCGGCCGTCTGGCCGAACACCTGATCGCCCACCGCCCAGCGCAGGTCGCGTCCGACGACGGCGAACGGGATCGGATTGTCGCCCTTCGCGAGCGGCTGGGCGGGCCCGGGCGGCGCGAGCGGGACGCGCAGCAACGACCACGTGCGGTCGTCGGCGGTCTCGACCGCCGCGAATCCGTCGCCCACCGCGAGTCGGGTCGGATGGCCCAGGCCCTGGGCGGCGGCCTGCGCCGCGCCGCCGGTCTTCGGCAGCCGCATCAGCGCGCCCCGTTCCTGATCCAGCCAGTAGACGAACCCCCCGTCGACGCCGACGATCTGGGGAAGGAGATCCTCGCCCCTTCGGTAGTCGCGTTCGACGCTGGCGCGGTTCGGGCTCTGCTTCGCGAGCTCGGTCGTCGGTCCGCCGCCGAGCGGCGCGCGCAGCAGAGAGCCGTCCTCGTCGAGCAGATAAATGAAGTCGCCGTCGAAGACGGGCGCCGCGCCGAGATCGGGTGTTGCCGTCACCCGGCGCGGCTGTCCGCCCTTCTTGGGCACCGCCCAGATCTCGGGCGTCGTCTCGGACAGCGTGTAATAGAGGTTCGGCCCGCGCCCGGCCAGCGCCATCAGGCTCTCGAGCTCGTCGTGCAGGAGACGCCGCTCCGGGTTGACGATCGGATCGACGCGCACCAGCGTCCGATCGCCGAGCACGTAGAGCTTCCCGCCCCGGTCGAAGACGTCGCGCACCGGACGCGCCACCGACGCGACCAGCCGCCAGGTGCCGCCCGCGCGCGGCGCCACGTGAATGCTGCCCTCGACACCGAGATACATGTGGTCGCCCTCGGCCCACATGCTGTCGATCCACGGTGCGTTGTGGGTCGCAATGACCGCGGCGCCTCCTTTGACCGGCGCGCACAGCAGGTGGTACGCGTCGTCCTTCAGGTAGACGACGCCACGGTCGACCAGCAGCGCCTCGAGGTGGTAGCCAGCCGCGTTGCTCGGGACCAGCTTCTCGCCGACCTCCGCGACGTGCGATAGCTCGCCGTGCTTGGAGAGGCGCAGCACGCTGCGGGCCTGCGTGAAGTAGAACGCGTCGGCGCCCTCGACCGGGCGCTGTGCGGGGACGACGCCGTCGCGCCCCGGCAGCTCGGCGACGGCGCGCGGCGCGCCGCCCGCGCGCGGGATCGTCCAGAGCGCCAGGCCGACGTCGTAAGGGAAGTCCTGGGTGCTGGCGAAGACATGGACGTCGGTCGCATCGACGTAAAGGAAGCGCGGGCTGCCCGGGACGCTCCCGAGTCGGCGGTCGGGCGCCTGCCAGATCGATCCGTCCAGCGCCGCCCAGTAGATCCCGCCCGCGTCGCCGGCGATCGGCGCGCCTTCGGGTACGGCCGGCGCGATCACGGACGGCGCGCCGCCCTCGACGGGGATCGCGGTCAGCGCGCCGGTGCGTGCGTCGCGGGTGATCAGCTTGCCGTCGATCACGCCCGCGAGCGCGCGGTCAGCGTGCCCATCGGGCCCGGTCTCCGCCCGCGCGACGAACTCGAGGCCGTAGCCGCCGTACCCGACGGCGAGGCCGTTGATCCCGACGTGCTCTCCGGGCTCGGGCATCGGGAACACGAGCCCCGGCGGCGGCGGCTCCGGCGGCGGCGGCGTGGAATAGACGGTCGGTCCCACGTTCGCGCAGGCCGCCGCCAGCAGCAGCCAACCGAACCGTCCGAGACCGAGCCTCGCCACAGATCGAAGGTGTACGAAGTCGATGGGGCGGGTCAACCCTCCTCTGCGTCGCCGCCGTCGCGGGGGGGCAGCACGCCGCGCGCGGCCAGCTCGCCCCGCGACGAGACGCCGAGCTTGCGGAAGGCGCTGCCCGCCTGCTTGGCCACGGTGTTGACGGAGCGCCGGCGGCGGCGCGCGATCTTCGCGTAGCTCTGGCCTTCGAGCAGCGCGGTCATCACCGCGCGCTCGGCGTCGGTCAGGGGCGGGCGCGGCCGGCCGCGCGGCGGCGGGAGGGGAAAGCTCGCCACCACCAGCTCCTCGTCGCCGGCGATGAAGCGGCGGGCGCGAAAGCCCGCCGGCGCGTCCGGGCTCGGCGGGCCATCGGGCCCCGCGGTTACGGCTGATCCGCCTCGGGTCGACCGAGATCGCTTTTGTCCTGATGCCATCTCCCCTCCACGAACCTGAAGGCGCGGATCAACTCCTCGCGAGACGCGCACCGGAGCTTCCGCGCCGCGCGCAGCAGCAGCATTCCGACCGTCGAGACCGCGACGCCCAGCTCGGCGGCGATCTCCTTGTTGGCGCGCCCCGTCGCGGCACGCGCGCACGCGTCGCGTTCGCGGCCGCTCAGGCGCCCGAGCGGTTGCGGCACGCCCGCCGGTTTGCCTCGGGCGATGATGAAGCGGCGCCCGCCGGCGTCGAAGTGGTCGATGAGACGCCAGCGGCCGCAGAGCAGGCCCTGCCACACCGTCTGCTCGTGGCGCCCCGCCCGCCGGAGGCGAAGCGCGGCGGCCAGGTGATGCGCCACGCGGGTCCACAGCGCGCTCGCGTCGCGCGGCGGCTCCGCGGCACGCGGCAGCGGCGCCAGCAGCGCGAACCCCGCCTGCGGCTGCTGGCCGGGCGGAGCGTCCGTCGCGACGACGGCCGCGTACTTGTGCGCGCCCGTCCCGGCGGCGTCGCATGCGCATCCGAAGATTGCGCTCGAACCGCCGTGGCGGGTCTTCTCCGCCAGCGAGGGCAGAAACGTGGCCGCCAGCGCCTCGGGACGCGTCGTCAACGCGCCCACGCCGACCGCCGCCGTCACCGAAGGCGTTCCGTCCCGTCGCGTGGCGAACAGACAGCCGATCAGCCCGCGCCCCCGATCCAGTCCCGGCTGTGCGCACCTCACGATCCGTTCCAGCCAGTCGGCGTCGGTGTCGCCCGAGCGATAGGCCGCCTCCATCAGAGCGGCGAAGTCGGCGCCGGGAAGATCATGCGCGGCGGATTTCGCCATCGGGACGGGTGTGATCTCTTGCACTGACGGACGTGACAGCAACCAGCGGGCCAGCGTTCAAAAGGTTCATTGCGTTCGTCATCAGCTCGCGTTTCGATGGGAAGACGGTGATTCATCACCGTGGGACGGTGAATTTCGGACGTCTCCCCGCGCCGTCGCTTTGTGAAGCACGAACGCCGCGCGCGCGAACGGCTGGAACACGGAGCGGCAGAAGCGTCCGAGCGGCGTGGTCTCCGCCTCCAGGCCCATCCCGCGGAACAGCCAGCGCCATTCGTTCGGGGTCAGGAAGCCGAATGGGGCGGTGCTGGCGATCTTGCGCCGGTAGGCCTCGCCGTGGCGGCGGCTGACGAAGCGGTCGATGGCGGTGGTCGGCGTGTCTTCCAGGATGAAGACCGTCCGGCGCGCCACCCGCAGGGCCTCGCCGAGCAGCGCCACCTTTCGCTCGTCGGGAACGTGGTGAAGGACGAAGTTCAGCATCGCGACGTCGAAGCGGCCGTCCGGAAAGGGGAGCGAGACCCCGTCGTAAAGGGCGAAGGAATGGCCGCCGGCGCGGCGCACGTCGACGACGTCGACGGTCGCCACCTCGCGCAGTCCGCGGCTGACCAGCTCGTCGGCGACCCAGCCCTCACCGCAGCCGATGTCCAGCACCGCCATCTTCGTCGACAGATGCGGCAGGACCAGGGAGACCGTGTGAAGGGTCTCCTTGCGGACGGTCGGCGAGCAGCCCGACGAGAACATGAGACGAATGTGCCGGCGGGAGGTGACCGTTTGCCATGGCACGTTTGTCTACAAGCGCGTCCCGCGGTTTCCGGTGTACGTTCGCGTTCCCGATGATCATCCGGCGACGCCAGTTTCTCGGCTGGTCCGCGGCCGCCGCCGCGTCGACGATCGCCCCGAATCGTGCTCGCGCCGCGAAGGCCGCCCCGCGCATGACCGAGTTTCCGCGCGACTTCGTCTGGGGCGCGGCGGCCGCGTCGTACCAGATCGAGGGCGCGCCGGAGGCCGACGGCAAGGGACCGTCGATCTGGGACATGTTCTGCAAGAAGCCGGGCGCGATCTGGAAGGACCAGAGCGGGGACGTCGCGTGCGACCACTACCACCGCTGGAAAGAGGACGTGGCGATCATGAAGTCGCTCGGCCTCAAGGCGTACCGCCTCAGCATCTCGTGGCCGCGCGTCATCCCCGAGGGGGCCGGCGCGGTCAACGGCAAGGGGCTCGACTTCTACGATCGACTGATCGACGCGCTCCTCGCCGCCGGCATCGCGCCGTGGGTGACGCTGTACCACTGGGATCTGCCGCTGGCGCTCTACCACCGCGGCGGCTGGTTGAACCGCGACGTGGGCGGCTGGTTCGCCGACTACACCAATGTGATCGCGAAGAAGCTTGGCGATCGCGTGCGCCACTGGATGCCGCTGAACGAGCCGCAGGTGTTCCTGGGCGCGGGCCTGATCCAGGGGCGCCACGCGCCCGGCGACAAGCTGCGCTTTGCGGAGTTCTTGCTCGCCGTCCACAACACGCTGCTCGCGCACGGCCGCGCCGTGCAGGCGTTGCGTGCGACGCCGAAGGTGCCGGCGCGCGTCGGCACCGCGCAGGCTGGTTACAACTACGTGCCCGCCTCCGACACCGCCGCCGACCTCGGCGCCGCGAAGGCGCGCTACTTCGCGACCGCCGACGATTCGTACAAGCAGAACGGTCTCTGGTGGGACGCGCTGGTCCTCGGCCGCTATCCCGACGACATGGTGAAGCTGTGCGGCGCGTCGATGCCGGCGATCCGCGCGGGCGACATGGAGACGATCAAGCAGCGCCTCGACTTCCTCGGCGCGACCCTCTACAGCGCGGACCCGGTGCGCCGCGGGAAGGACGGCAAGCCCGAGGTCATCCCGTGGCCGGTCGGCTATCCGCCCACCGGCTTCGAATGGGCGGTGACGCCGTCGATCCTGCGCCTGGTTCCGACCTGGCTGCACGAGCGCTACAAGCTGCCGATCGTCGTCGTCGAGAACGGCCTGTCCGTGCGCGACTGGGTCGCCGCCGACGGCGGCGTCCATGATCCCGACCGGATCGACTTCATGGCGCGCTACCTGCGCGAGCTGGCGGCGGCGATCGCGGCCGGCGTCCCGATCGAGGGCTACTTCCACTGGTCGATCCTCGACAACTTCGAGTGGGCCGAGGGCTACAAGCACCGCTTCGGCCTGGTCCACGTCAACTACGAGACGCAGGTCCGGACGATCAAGGATTCAGCCAAGTGGTACCGCGACGTCATCGCGTCGAACGGCCGCACGGTGCTCGCGACAACCGCGCCCGACCCGCGTCCGTACTGACACCATGGGGCGATGCCTCGCCGTCGTTCTGTTCGCGGCCGTGTTCACGATCGATCGCGCCGGCGCGCGCGCGGCGGACGGCCCCACGGACACGCTGAAACCGGTGGCGCTGCCGGCGCCCGTGGCCTGCACGTTTCGTGCGAAGGAGATGTCGGCGGAAATTCGGCTGGAGCTGGCGCCCGGCGTCCCTTACCTCGAGCTCGACCGCTTCGATGAGATCGAGATGTCGATTCCTGTCGCGGCGGCGCCGGCGCGCGTCGGCGTGAAGCTGAAGAAGGGTCGGATCTCGCTGGAAGGCCTGGTGCCGCCGGCGATGACCTGGCTGCAGAGCCAACGACCGCTCCTTCTCGGGCAGGTGATCGTTCCGTCGACGTGGTTCGTGTTTCACTGGGCCGACGCGGCGGCGGGTGAGATCGAGATCGAAGCGACGCTGACGCCTGCGACCCTGAAGGAGGTCACGGGCGTGGACCGGCGGCTGCGCGCGCGGCTGCGCTGCGACGAGCTCGGTCTCGAGGCCGGCAAGTTCGAGGAGCTCGATGCGGTGGGAGGGAAGGGGCTGAATGAAGACGCGCGTCTCAGGCCGGGCGCGCCGGTGCCGGTGTCCGTGACCCCCGGCGGTCCACCGGTCGCCCGCCTGATCCCCCGGCGAGCGGTTTCGGAGGCGACCACCGTCATGGAGCGGCGGCCGGGCTGGACGCGGATCAACGCGATCCTCGCCGACGATCTGTACCTGGTCGGCTGGGTGCCGGCGGCGTCGGTGCGTCCGCCGCCGAAGGTGCCGGAGATCGCTTCGATCTTCGGGCGGGATCCGCCCCGCGTGGGCGAGGGCGAGCTGCAGAGGCCGTTTGCGTGCGACCACGACATTCCACTG
>DATFXS010000759.1:0-11689 GCA_035315605.1 Polyangia bacterium | reverse complement strand
GAGGTGATCGTGCGGCTCCCCGACAACCGCCACTTCACGGCGCGCGTGCTGGGCAGCGATCCGCCCACCGACGTGGCGGTCGTGCGCATCGACAAGCCGCCCGGGGATCTGCAGACAGTGAACCTGGGCGATTCGGACCGGGTGCGGGTCGGCGACTACGTGCTGGCGATCGGCAACCCGCTGGGTCTCGGGCAGACGGTGACGATGGGGATCGTCAGCGCGAAGAACCGCGTCATCGGCGAAAAGCTGGGCGACATCGACCCGCGCTACGAGGACTTCATCCAGACCGACGCGGCGATCAACCAGGGGAACTCGGGCGGGCCGCTGTTCAATTTCAAGGGGGAGGTGATCGGCATCAACGCGGCGATCATCAACCCGGGCGTCGCGATGAACGTCGGCTTCGCGATCCCGATCAACGTCGCGCGCCGCATCGCCGAACAGATTCGCAAGTCCGGGCGGGTCGCGCGCGGGTATTTGGGCGTCAGCGGCGAGGACTTCACGCCCGAGCGCGCGGCCGAGATGCGCGTGCCGTACGCGGCCGGCGCGCTGATCAACGCGGTGGGGCGGGGGACGCCCGCGGCGGCGGCGGGACTGCGCCCGAACGACGTCGTCGTCGAGTGCGGGGGCCAGCCGATCGACGGCTACCGCCGGCTGATCGCGACGATCGCGCTCTTGCGCCCGGGCGAGAAGGCGAAGCTGGTGCTGTCGCGCCAGGGGACGCGCGTCGAGACGACGGTGACGCTCGGGGCGCCGGGTGGCGGGGGCGAGGCCGTGCTGGGCGTCGAGCTGCGCGCGCTCGACCCGCGCGAGTCCGCGTCGCTCGGGCTGGCGGCGGGGGAGGGGCTGGCTGTGATGTCGGTCGATCCGCGCGGGCCGGCCAGCGGCGTGCTTGAGGAGGGCGACCTGCTGCTGGCGCTGGACGGGCGCGGGATCACCCTCGCGCGGCTGAAGGCGCTGGTCGCCCGGGCACAGCACGGCGCGCACGCGACGATGGTCATCCAGCGCGGGCCGGATCGATTCGCGCTCCGGTTGTAGACTGTTTCAGTTGTCTGAAGAGCGTCCCGAAGGCTTTCGAACGGTCTCGCCGATGCCACCCTCGGGCGCGCTCGCGCGGGCCCGGCGGATGCTGCTCGGTCTCATGCCGCTGCCGCTCGGGAACGCGTTCGCCGACTGGGAGTCGCTGGCTGGCATCTGCGACACCGGCTGGCTGCTGGGGGCCCGCCGGCCGACGGCAGCGACCGAACGCGTCGCGCAACGCCGGCTGCGCGCGCTGGCCGCGCGGCCGATCGCATTCCCCGCGTTCGCCGCCTTGCGCCCGGGCCACGGACCGGTCCACCTTCGTGGAACCTGCAACCCGCTTCCGGGCCGCGACAGCGCGCGCGAACTGTGGCGGCTCGACGTGTCGGAGCAGGCCGACGTCGGGCGCGTCCTCGTCGAGGAGGCCTCCGACTTCCTTTTGTCCGTCGACGGCGGCGAGGTCTACGTTCTATCGAAGGGCGGACACCTGGTGAGCGGCGCGCCGGTGCGGCCCGGCGACGTGGTCTCCGTGTTCGGCTTCGCGGATGCGATCCCCGACGCGATCGGCCTCGGCGCGTCGCCCAGCGGCCGAGGCGGCCTGATGCATGCAATCAGGTCCGGCTCGGAGCTGCCGCTGCTTGTCGCGCACGTGGTACGCTGAAAGGGCGTCAATGTCGTCACCCGATAGCAAACTGGCCGTCGTGTCGGCGCCCGAAGGCGCCGCGCCGGCGTTGAAGCCGCCGGTGGCGCCTGCCACCCTGGCGCACCGCGACCTGCTGGGCGGCGACTTCTGGCGGCGCATTCCCGCCTACGCCGGCGTGAGCGAGGCGGAGTTCCTCGACCACAAGTGGCAGGCGAAGCATTCGATCACGAACATCGGCAAGCTGCTGGCGGCGCTGGAAGGGCTGGTGTCGGAAGGCTTCATCGCCGACGCGCAGCGCGGATTCGAGCGGGCGCCGATGTCGGTGCGCGTGTCGCCGTACCTGCTGTCGCTGATCGACTGGAGCAGCCCCGAGCGCGATCCGCTCCGGCTGCAGTTCATCCCGCTCGCGTCGCGCCTGCTGCCCGACCACCCGCGGCTCGACCTCGATTCGCTGCACGAGCGCGCCGACATGCCGGTGCCCGGGCTGACCCACCGCTACGTCGACAAGGCGCTGTTCCTGGCCCTGGACACCTGCCCCGTCTATTGCCGGTTCTGCACGCGCAGCTACGCGGTCGGCATCGACACGGAAGAGGTGTCGAAGTTCCAGCTGAAGGTGAACGCCGAGCGCTGGCAGCGGACGTTCGATTACATCCGCTCGCGGCCCGAGCTGGAGGACATCGTCATCTCGGGCGGCGACTCGTTCCAGCTGCGGCCCGAGCAGATCACGCAGATCGGCGAGACGCTCCTGTCGATCGATCACGTCCGCCGGATGCGCTACGCGACCAAGGGCCCGGCCGTGATGCCGCAGAAGATCCTGACCGACGACGCCTGGACGGACGCGCTGACGGCGGTGGTCGAGCACGGCCGCAAGCTGCACAAGGAAGTGGTGCTGCACACCCACTTCAATCACCCGCGCGAGATCACGTCGATCACCAAGGCGGCGATGGACAAGCTGTTCGAGCGCGGCATCACCGTGCGCAACCAGAGCGTGCTGCAGCGGCAGGTCAACGACAGCGTCGAGACGATGACGCTGCTCTGCCGGCGGCTCGGCTACGTCAACGTCCACCCGTACTACATCTACATGCACGACCTCGTGAAGGGCGTCGAGGACCTGCGGACGACGCTCGACACGGGCCTCGAGATCGAAAAAGGGATCCGGGGCGCCACGGCGGGGTTCAACACGCCGACGCTGGTCGTCGACGCGCCCGGCGGGGGCGGCAAGCGCGACGCGCATTCCTACGAGCACTACGATCGAACGACAGGCGTGTCCGTCTTCGAGGCGCCGGCCGTGCACTCCGGCGAGATGTATTTCTACTTCGACCCGATCCACCTCCTGCCGCCCGAAGGTCAGGCCCGCTGGGCCGACCCCGCCCAGCACCAGAAGATGGTCGAGGAAGCACGGGCCGCGGCGAACGCGTCGCCGCACTGAGGAGCCCGGCTACTTCAGCTTCGCGAGCAGCGTCGGCATCAAGCTCTGCGCCAGCGCCTGCGCGCGACGCTCCTCGGGTGCGTCGTAGCGTCCGGGCACGGCCGCGGCGACCTCGTCGAGCAGGCGCTTGGCCTCGATGAACCGGTCGCTGTCGATGTACGAGCTCGCCAGGTAGACGCGGGGCCTCAGCGCCGACGGGTTCAGCTCGATCGCCTTGCGCAAATGCTCCTCGGCCTTCTTCCGATCCCGCTTGGGCCACGGCAGCTTGTCGAAGAAGCGGCCCCACGCCACCTCGGCGGCGCCTCCCTCGTACCCGGCGTTCAACGTCTGCGCGTGTGTCAGCCGCTCGCGAAACTTGCCCTCCATCCCTTGCGACAGGGCCTTCATGACGCCGAGGCCGAGCGCGTAGTTGCCCATGCAGAGGGCGCCCCAGTAGTAACCGGCGACGTCGTTGGGGTTGATGGTGATCGCATGCTCGGCGAAGTCCCAGCCGTCTTTGCCCCAGCGCGAGCGCTGTTCTTTCGATACGCCCGGATCGTCGCTGGCCCAGAAATAAAAACGCGCCGCACGCCAGAGCACTTCGTAGTCGTTCGGCGCGCGCGCGATCAGCGCCTGGACCAGGCGCTGCTCCTCGTGCCACGCCGCTCGATCGTCGCGGCGCTTGTAGAGATCGTCGACGCGCGCGAGCACCGCCGGCAGCGGCGCGGTCGCGGGGTTCGCGACGGCGCCCGCGCCCGGCGCACCGGCCGTGCCCGCACCCGCACCGACGAGCAGAATGGCGGCAAGGGGGGCGCTTACCAGGATCACCTACGGAGTATATAGGTTATGCTGCCGTCAGCACCCAGGAGGAAATGCCCGTGCCCGACAAAGCGCCGCCGAAAGCCGAGCTCCGAATCGACGACAAGGTCCTGGACGTGCCGGTCGTCGTCGGGACCGAGGACGAACACGCCATCGACATCGCCAAGCTCCGCGCGCAGACCGGGTACGTGACGATCGACCCCGCCTACATGAACACGGCATCGACCAAGAGCGCCATCACGTTCCTGGACGGCGAGCGCGGGATCCTGCGCTACCGCGGCATCCCGATTGACGAGCTCGCCGAGAAATCGACCTTCGTGGAGGTCGCGTACCTGCTCATCTACGGTCACCTCCCGAACAAGACCCAGCTCGCGACGTTCTCGCAGGCGCTGACGCGTCACTCGATGTTGCACGAGGACATGAAGCGCTTTTACGACGGCTACCCCGGCACCGCCCACCCGATGGCGATCCTGTCGGCGATGGTGCTGTCGCTCTCCAGCTTCTACCCGCAGGCGCTGGACGTGAAGAACAAGGACGAGCAGGAGGCGACCATCGCGCGCCTGCTCTCGAAGATGCGGACGATCGCGGCGTTCTCTTACAAAAAATCAATCGGCCAGCCGTTCGTCTATCCGAAGAACAACCTTTCGTACTGCGCGAACTTCCTCAACATGATGTTCTCGGTTCCGGCGGAACCGTATGAAATCGATGAGGAAATCGTCAAGGTCCTGAACCTGCTGCTGATCCTGCACGCCGATCACGAGCAGAACTGCAGCACGTCGACGGTGCGCCAGGTCGGCAGCTCGCAGGCCAACCTGTTCGCGTCGATCTCGGCCGGCATCTGCGCGCTGTGGGGGCCGCTTCACGGCGGCGCCAACGAAGAAGTGCTGACGATGCTGCAGTCGATCAAGGACGACGGCAGCGGCCCGAAGAAGTTCGTCGACCTGGCGAAGCGGAAGGACTCCGGCTTCAAGCTGATGGGCTTCGGCCACCGCGTCTACAAGAACTACGACCCGCGCGCCAAGATCATCAAGGTCGCCGCCGACAAGGTCATGAGCAAGATGAAGCAGCCGGACCCGCTGCTGGACATCGCCAAGACGCTGGAAGAGGCGGCGCTGTCGGACAGCTACTTCATCGAACGGAAGCTGTACCCGAACGTCGACTTCTACAGCGGCATCATCTACCGCGCGCTCGGCATCCCCACCAACATGTTCACGGTCATGTTCGCCATCGGGCGCACGCCCGGCTGGATCGCGCACTGGAAAGAGATGATGGAGGACCCGACGACGAAGATCTTCCGGCCGCGGCAGATCTACACGGGCCCCTCGCAGACGCGCTACACCCCGATCGACGAGCGCAAGTAGGGCGCGGGCCCTCTCCCTAACCCTCTCCCCGCTTCGCGGGGCGAGGGGATCGGAAAGAGCTACTTCTTCTTGGCCGGCTTCGCGGCGGGCTTCGCGGGGGACGCGGCGGCCGGGGGCGGTGTCGTCGAGGCGGGCGGCGGCGTGGTGGCGCCTCCGGCCGGCTTCTCGCCGCCCGGTGCCGTCCCGCCGGCCGGTGCCGTGCCCGGAACGGTGCCGCCGGGCTCCTCCTCGGTCTCCGGCGCGCGGTCCCACTTGTCGACGCGCCCCGAGCCGGTGGTGTCGTAGCCGATGCGATCCAGCTTGCCGCCTTCGAAGTACTGCCACTCGTCGACCTTGCCGTCGTTGTTGGTGTCGCGCTCGATGCGCACCAGCTTGCCGTCCTCGTAGTATTTCCAGACGTCGACGCGCTGGTCGAAGTTCATGTCCAGCTCGTCGCGGACGCGCTTGCCCTGGTTGTAGTAAACGGTCAGGTCGAACTTGCCGTCGAGATCACCGTCGATCTCCTCCATCACGATCTGCGTTCCGGTGTCGTCGTAGTACGTGACCATGTCGATCTTGCCGTCCATGTTCAGATCGACTTCCTTGCACGAGATCACCTCGGTCTTCTGACCGCCGACATCGACCGCCTTGAAGAACTTCCAGACGTCGGGCTTCTTGTCCCCGTTCAGGTCGGAGGTGACGACGTGATGGTCCCTCTCGCTGCATTTGTCGCGGTCGACCAGCGGCGCGGCGGGCACGTTCGACGCGTTCGACACCATCTCGGCGTGCTGGGGGGTCGTCGCGCACCCGAAGCCGGCCATCGAGAAGGCCGCCGAAGCCGCGACGAGCAGAGGGGTCTTGGACATGGACATGGCTGCTACGGTAGGGCGGAACGCCCGATTCATCAAGTCCGCTCGCCGCCTCCGCCCCGCCGAACCCCGCGCATCCCTTGACCGTCGACCTATGGTCATGCATGGTCATGTCATGGCGAGGAAGAAGATCTCCACGACCATCTACATCACGCCCGAGCAGAACGAGCAGCTCAAGCTTCTCAATTCGAAGACGCGCGTCCCGGTCGCGGAATACATTCGGCAGGGGATCGACCTCGTGCTCGACAAGGAACGACACAATCTTCCCGGGCAGCTCCCGCTGGCGGTACCGAATCGCCGTTGATTCGATTAAGACTGCCCACGCCTCCGCCCTTGCCGAGATCGCCCACACCGCCGGACGTTCATGCCCACGCCCACCAGCCTCATCCGTAACTTCTCGATCATCGCCCACATCGACCACGGCAAGTCGACGCTGGCGGATCGCCTGCTCGATGCGACCGGGGCCCTCACCGATCGGGAGCGGAAGGCCCAGTTTCTGGACAGCATGGACCTGGAGCGCGAGCGCGGCATCACGATCAAAGCCGCGACGGTGCGCCTCAGCTTCCACGCCGAGGACGGCCAGACCTACGAGCTGAACCTGATCGACACACCCGGGCACGTCGATTTTCACTACGAGGTGTCGCGCTCGCTGGCGGCGTGCGAGGGGGCGGTGCTGGTCGTCGACGCGTCCCAGGGGGTCGAGGCGCAAACGCTGGCCAACGTCTACCTGGCGGTGAACAACAACCTCACGATCATCCCGGTGATCAACAAGATCGATCTGCCGGCCGCCGACCCCGAGAACGTGCGCCGTCAGATCGAAGACGTGATCGGCATCGATGCGTCGGACGCCATCCTGGCGTCGGCGAAAGAGGGGAAGGGGATCCACGAGATCCTGGAAGCTGTGGTCGCCAAGGTGCCGCCGCCCGTGGGCGATCCGGCGGCGCCACTGCGCGTGCTGCTACTCGACAGCTGGTACGACAGCTACCGCGGCGTCGTCATCCTGGTGCGCGTCGTCGACGGCGTGCTGCGCCCGAAGCAGAAGGTGCGCTTCATGGCGGCGCGCCGCGACTACGAGATCCAGACCATCGGCGCGTTCGCGCCGTTCCCGACCGAGACCCCCGAGCTGGGACCGGGCGAGGTCGGCTTCTTCACGGCGGCGATCAAAGAGGTCGGCGACGCGCGCGTCGGCGACACGATCACCGACGCCGGCCACCCGTGCACGACGCCGTTGCCCGGGTTCCAGCCGGTCAAGCCGATGGTGTTCGCCGGGATCTTCCCGACGGATTCGGCGCGCTACACGGATCTGCGCGACGCGCTGGACAAGCTGCGCCTCAACGACGCGTCGTTCACGCGCGAGCCCGAGACGTCGGCCGCGCTGGGGTTCGGCTTCCGCTGCGGGTTCCTGGGCCTTCTGCACATGGAGATCGTCCAGGAGCGCCTGGAGCGCGAATACGACCTGGATCTGATCACGACCGCGCCGACGGTCCGGTTCCGCTGCGTGCTGCGTAACGGCGACGTGATCGAGCTGGACAACCCCGCCAAGTTCCCGTCGGAAGGCGAGATCGAGCGGATCGAGGAGCCGATCATCGCGGTGACCATCCACACCCCGCCCGAGTACGTCGGCGGCATCTTGAAGCTGTGCGAGGAGAAGCGCGGCACGCAGACCGGCCTCACCTACGCGGGCGAGAAGCGGGTCATCATCCGCTACGATCTGCCCCTGACGGAGATGGTGTTCGGCTTCTACGACCGGCTCAAGTCGGTGTCGCGCGGGTACGCCTCGCTGGACTACGAGCCCAAGGACTACCGGCCCGCGGACCTGGTCCGTATGGACCTGATGGTCAATGGCGATCGGGTCGATTCGTTGTCCCTGATCGTTCACCGGGAGGGCGCCTACACCAAGGGGCGCGACCTGTGCGTCAAGATGAAGGAGCTCATCCCCCAGCAGCAGTTCGAGGTCGCGGTTCAGGCGGCGATCGGCTCGCGCGTCATCGCGCGCACGACGGTCAAGGCACTGCGGAAGAACGTGACGGCCAAGTGCTACGGCGGCGACATCACCCGCAAGCGCAAGTTGCTGGAGCGTCAGAAGGAAGGTAAGAAGAGGATGAAACAGGTCGGCAACGTGGAGATCCCCCAGGAAGCCTTCCTCGCCATCCTCAAAGTCGATTGAGATGAGCGCAAGCCAAGGCGACCTCGGAGACAGGCGCGGCCCCGGCGGCGCGCCGCCACCCGCCGGCTTCCTCGCCTGGTGGAGGCGCCGTTCTGCGGCGCGGCGCGCGAACCTGGAGGCGCGCCACCTGCTGAAGGAGGCGCGGCGCATCCTGAAGAAGCGCGGGCCGCAGATCCCGGGCGCGGTCACGGCGACGGTGAACGCGGCCATCAAGGGGGTCACGGACGCGATGGAGGCGGGCGACGTCGAACGGCTCCGCAAGGCGAACCTGACGCTCGACGAGACGATGGACGATCACCTGTCCTTCGCGCGCAAATCGACGATCCGCGAGTACGCCGAATCGATCGGGGTCGCCATCGCGGTGGCGCTGCTGTTGCGCGCGTTCGTGGTCGAGGCCTTCCAGATCCCGTCGGGGTCGATGATCCCGACCCTGGAGGTGGGCGATCACATCTTCGTCTCCAAGTTCTCGTATGGTCTGTCGATCCCATTCACCGACTTGAAGGTCCTCGAGTACGCCCAGCCCAAGCGGGGCGACGTCATCGTCTTCAAGTTCCCGCAGGACACCAGCACCGACTACATCAAGCGCGTCGTCGGGCTGCCCGGCGACACCATCGAGGTGAGGCAGGGGCAACTGTACGTCAACGGCAACGAGATTCACCGGGAGCGCATCCCGCTCCGGTGCCACTACACGGAGCCGAACGACGGCGTCCCCGATCACGACTGCGAGCACTGGATCGAGACGCTGGGTGACAGGGTGCACGACACGATCCTCGAGCCGTCGCATCAGGCGATCGATCACCCGCGCACGGTGGTGCCGCCGAACGCGGTGTTCGTGATGGGGGACAACCGGGACAACTCGTACGACTCCCGGCGGTGGGGCACGGTCGACATGAAGCTGATCAAGGGGCGGGCCCTCATCATCTGGTGGTCGCGCGGCAGCTCGAAACCGTGGGACCCGGTGGACTGGGTGCGCGCCATCCGCTGGAAGCGCTTCTTCACCGTCGTGAAGTAACCGACTAGAGCGCATCTCGCTAATGGTTCCGCTCGCTCAGCTCTTCGGCGGGGGCGGGAGGGACGGCTGTTCGGCCGGCCTCCGCGAGCAAGCTCGGAATCCCGTCGGCCGCAACGATCCAAGCGGCCGCCTACGCGCCGGCCGACCGAACAGCCGTCCCTCCCGCTCCGTCTCAGAGCAAACGCTTCGCTCCGCCCGGAAGCCGCCGATTCAGAATCGGGTCACACGCCAGACTTAGGTCGACCTACCCGCGGCGCGCAGCAAGCGAGGGGTGGCGCGTTGGCGGGGAGGCGGCCGGAGCGACAGGACCCCACAGCGAGCGGAGCGCCGCCCCGCTTAGAACCGACTAGCGGCGTAGGAAGTAGATGAGGGCCGTGAGGACGATGACGACGGCGCCGACGACGCCGGCCAGTCGGTAGAACTCGAACTTGTCGGGGGTTCGGTCCATCGATCGCTGCGCGCGCGCGATCTCCTCGCGCAGCGCGTTCGCGTCGGCGAAGCGGTGGTCGCGGTCCTTCTGCACCATCTTGACGATGATGGCGTCGACCGACGCGGGGATCTCCAGATCGCCGGCCAGCTTCGAGGGCAGCGGCGCCTCCGTCTTCATGTGGAAGTTGATGATGTCGATCGGGCTCTTGGCGCTCTGGAAGGGCAGCTTTCCGGTCAGCATCTCGTACGCCATCATGCCGAGCGCGTAGATGTCGGAGCGCCCGTCCAGCTTCTGCCCGCGCAGCTGCTCGGGCGACATGAACTCGAGCGTCCCCAGCGTCTGCCCGACCGCCGTCAGCGCGGGTATCTGCCGATCGTCCGACATCACCTTCGCGATGCCGAAATCCAGCACCTTGACCTGGTCCTCGCCGGCGCGCGATTCGATGAACACGTTCTCGGGCTTCATGTCCCGATGCACGATGCCGTTGGCGTGCGCCTCGGAGAGCGACGCCGCGACCTGATCCAGGATCCGCAGCACCCGCGTCGCGCCCAGCGGTCCTTCCGCCTTCTGAAGGTGGTGCAGCGCCCGCCCGCGGAGCAGCTCCATCGCCAGGTAGAGGATGCCGTCCGGGGTCTCGTCGAAGTCGTAGGTCGTGACCGTGTGCGGATCGCGCAGCTTCGAGCAGGCCTCGGCCTCGCGCCGGAACCGGGCGACGATGGTCTCGTCGTGCACGTTGTGCGGGTGCAGGATCTTCAGCGCCACCTCGCGGCCGGTCGCGATCTGCTTGCCGCGAAACACCGCGCCGAAGCCGCCCTCGCCGATCTTGTCCTCGACCAGATAACGGTGATTGAGCGTCCGTCCGATCAGGTTCTCGAGCGGCTGGGTCGGGCCGCGAATCCCCGGCGGCGCCGCGGCCGGAGCGGCCGCCTGGGCCGGGCGGGCCGCCGGACGAGGCGCCGGGCCGGACCGGTTCATGGTGGTGGCTGCCGGAGACGGGTGCGCGGGCGCAGGGGCAGGGATGGGACCCGAACGATTAGCCGCCGGCGGAACCTGCGTCGGTACCGCGGACGGCGGGGGCGGGAAGGAGCCCGAGCTGTCCGCGCCGGTCGCGCGCGCCGCGGCGGCCTCGCTGGCCGTCGGCGTTATCGGACGTCCGCAGACCCCGCAGAAGCGGGCGCCGTCGTCGATTTCGTTGGAGCAATGTGGACAGAGAGCCATCGCCGACCGGGCCTCAAGGCATCGTGGCTTTGCTGGACGGATCGTGCTCGCACTTCATGACGAAGATCCCTCCGGTCGCCGCCGCCACCAGGGCCAGCAGGAACAGCGCCAGCAGCGACCGCCCGCTGCGCGGCCGCTCCCGCTTGCTCCGGCCGTCGGTCGGCGGCTCGGGCTCGTCGGGTTCGGCCTTGGTCGGGATGTCGTCGGCCGTCAGCATGTCCCGCGGCAACCGCTCCTCGACGGTTTCGCGCGCCAGGCTGGACGTATCCGGGCCCGCCAGCGGTTCGGGAACCGGATCGCCGCCCGGGTCGTAGCCGACGAAGGTGACCACGTCCTCCGGCGCCGGCGCCTTGAGGCCCTCGCCGTCGAAGCGGCCCAGGACGACCGTGATGTTGTCCGGCCCGTCCCGGTCGAGCGCCTTCTGGATCAGCGCCTCGCCGGCCTTCTGCAGGTTCGGCTCGGTGATCAGGACGGCCAGGATCTCCTCGTCGGCGACCGGCCCATGCAGCCCGTCCGAGCAGAGCAGGGCGATGTCACCGCGCCGCAACTGGACCTGTGACAGCACGACCTCGACGCGCTCCTGCACGCCCAGCGCCTGGAGGATGATGTTGGCGTGCTCGAAGGCCTTGGCCTCCTCGGCGGTCATGGCCCCCGCTTCGATGAGCTGCCAGGCCAGCGACTGGTCCTTGGTCACCTGGGCCAGCCGCCCGTCGCGCAGCACGTAGCAGCGCGAGTCGCCGATCTGGCCGATCACCAGGGTGCTGTC
>DATFXS010000758.1:0-12217 GCA_035315605.1 Polyangia bacterium | reverse complement strand
CCGGCCCCCGCCTCGCTCAGGCTTGCGGCGGCTTCTTCTGTGACAGGCCGTCGTCCACCAGCCCGACGCTGCCGATCGCGCAGGCGGCCGAGAACGTGCTGTTCGTGATGGGCAAGGACGCGAACGGCGCCGCGACCGTCGACGCCCACATCCAGATCTTCTACACGGGGCCGGCCAGCAAGTTCTCCTGGATCGTCCCGGTCACCTCTGTTCCGACCGTGACGATCGGCTCCGACATCCTGTTCGAGCGCATCGAACCGCCCACTCGCCCGTCGTTCAACGTCAACTTCCAGCTGGAAGGAAACTGCGGCGGCGTCGGCTCGAGCTCGGGCATTGGATGCGGCGCGAGCGACTCCGCCTCTGGCGGCGGCGGGGTCGGTCCCGTCTTCGACGCCGGCACTCACACCGTGGACGTGCTGGCGAGCGGCAGCGTCGGTCCGTTCGACTACGTCGTGATCAAGTCCCAGGACGGCGCCACGCTGCAGACCTGGCTGACCGACAACGGCTACTATGTGTCGCCCGACAGCGCGACGATCATCAACGACTACGTCACGGGGCAGTTTTCGTTCGTCGCGGTGCGGCTGCAGAACGGTCAGGGCACATCGGCCATCCGGCCGATCGTGCTGCACCTGGCCGCCACCGAGGCGTGCTTGCCGCTGAAGCTGACCGCGATCGCGTCGACGCCGGATTTGCGCATCAACGTCTGGGTGCTGGGGCCGGCGCGCGCGGTGCCGCTCGCGTACGACGAGATCGCCATCAACCAGGCCAAGCTCGACTGGTTCAGCGGGGGCAGCAACTACGACCAGCTGTTGAAGGACGCCGCCAACGAGGCCCAGGGCGACGCGTTCGCGGTCGAGTACGCGATGCCGGCGACGAATTCGGTGTCGTGGTTCTCGTACGTCAAGAACGCGCGCGTCGATCTCCCGAAGGTGGTCACGCCGCCCGACTTCGTGCAGGTGATCTCGCTCTTCGGTCTACAGCTGACCCCGTCGGTCATGCAGGTGCTGCGCGCGCAGGTCCCGCTGCCGGCGACGCTGGCGGCGCTGGGGATCACCGAGACGCTCTTCTACAACAACATCAACATGTACTGGAGCACCAACCAGGCGGACTTCGCGCCGTTCGACGCGGCCGCCGCGACGATGGCGCTGGAGACCGACATCCTGACCCCGCTCGACGACTACGCGACGACTTTCAACCGGCAGGGACGACTGACGCGGCTCGCGACGTTCATCTCGCCCGAAGAGATGACGAAGGATCCGCTGTTCGTGACCAACGCGTCGCTGCCCGACGTGTCGCCGGCGCACGTCGCGGTCGCGCACGTGATGTGCGGCGACGGCACGAACGCGTGCGCGGCGCCGGTCCGGCTGCGGACGGAGGACGGACAGGACGTGAACTATCGCCCCACCTCCTGCATGCAGTACGACCGCGGCGATCTGGATCAGCTTCCGGCCTCGGCCGTCGCGTGGGCGCGCACGACCGACGGCGAGGGCCAAGTGGTCGTCGACAATCGGCCGCAGATCGCGGCCGCGCTGAAGGTGCACAACCAGGCGATCGCGCTTCCGTCCAGCGACAACGGCTGCGGCTGCACCGCCGGCGGCTCGCCGGGGTTCGTCCTGTGGCTGACGGTCGTGGCCGGCGGCCTCGGCCTGTCGCGGATCCGCCGCCGTCGCCGGCGCTGACGGGGGCCGGCGGGTCCGTCGTCTGGTCGATTACTCAGCGAACGGGTCGACCCACTTCTTGCGCGGGCCCGGCGTCGCGATCGCGGCGGCGTGGCTCCCGACCGCCGATGTCGCGGCGGCCGCTCGGCGCGGGCGCGCGGCGGGCGCCTTGGCAACGGCGCGCAGCTTTCGCGGGTGGAGATCGATCGGCGACTGCGGCGCGGCCGCTGGCAGGGGCGCGGGCTCCGCGGCCGGCTGTGGAAGCGGCTGGACGACGACCGCGGGCGGCGGCGCGGGTTGCGGCGCGACCGGCGGCGCGGCCGGCGGCGTCACGGCCGACACCACCGGGCTCGACGCGATCACCTTGGCGCGCGCGTGGCGCGTGAACCGATCGACGGTCATCGTCAGCAGCACGCCGAAAACGAAGGTGGCCAGCGAGACGGCGACGACGCGGTTCCATGCGGGCGCCGGCGTGGGCCACGGGTCGACCGGTGCCTCGACCGGCGCTTCCAACGCGAACCGCGGCTTGCGGCGTTCGTTCGCTTTGCGTCGTTCGCTGGCCTGCCGTCGATCGACGATCCGTTCCGTCGGCATATCCATCAGACGCTGCGGAACCCCGTCCGCCACGACCTGCATGCGGAACGATTCTCGCCCGAGAAAAACGATGCTCGCCTGCGCGCTGTCAGTAGACTCACTCACGGTTTCTCCTCCTCTTTCCGCGGGCACTATAGAGCGCAGGCGGTCAACACCGTGTATCGGTTCCGCTGATCTTTCGCAAAATAATGGCGGGGTTTACGGAATCAGCGTCGCGCCATTTCAGAACATCCAGGCGAGCGCCGCCGCGAGCTCGTTGTAGCCGGGGCCGGCGCCAAACTCGTGACGCCGGTAATCAGCCTTGACCGCGATCTGCGGGATCGGCCGGTAGGTGAGGCCCAGCGTCATCACGTAACGGATCAGCGCCTCGTCGGGCGTCAGCCCGGAGGCGACGGCGGCCTGCGTGTTGGCATAGTCGAAGCGGCCGAACAGCGTCAGGCTCTGGTCGGTCGCCGGCGCGAGCAGCCGCAGCAGGTCGTAGCCGGCCTCCAGGTAACCGCCCTGGCTGCGCTTCGCGATCGGCGGCATCGCGCCAAGCGTCGCGGTCAACGTCGCGGTGTCGCCGATGAACAGCAGCGCGAACTCGCCGCGGGCCGTGAAGCCGCGGAAGCGTGTGCGCGCGTCGACCTCGAACAGGCTGACCGGCACGTTCCCCACCATCGAGCGCAGCGTGTTGCCCGCGGTCGCGACGTAACCCGAGGCCCCGAACACCGTCGCCAGCATCGGTTCGTACGCCAGGCGCGCGACGCCGCCGAAGTCGCGCGCGCGCGCAAACTGCGCTTCCTGGTGGCCCTCCGCGACCGCCGTTGCGGCGGTGAAGCCGTTGGCGTTCAGGCCGTTGACGACGTACAGCTGGTACGACCACCCGGTCGCCAGCTCGCCGAAGATGCCGAAGCCGGGCTCGCGCCAGGTCGACGGGATGATCAGCGTGTCGACCTCCGGCCGCTCGACGCCGTTGAACGTCGGCGGCTCGTGATAGATGTTGATGATTCCGACCGGCATCAGGATCAGGCCGGCGCGCAGGTTGAAGCGGCGGCCGAAGAGGCCGTCCAGGTAGGCCTGCTCGATCTCGACCTCGCCCTGGTCGGTCGAGGAGGCGACTGCGTGCTCGACCTCGACCTCTGAGTAGAAGCGGAGGCGGTCGCTGAAGTTGTGGCCGACGAACAGCACGAACCGCCGTAGATCGACGATGGCGGGATCGCCGTTCCCCGGAATGTTCAGCGTCAGCTCGCCGTAACCGCCGACGGCGGTGCCGGAGACGCCCGGCTCGGGCCCGAGCGCGTTTTCGATCGCCGTCTCGCGCGGCAGCGCCGTCGCCGGCATCTCGCGCTCCGGCGGCAGGTCGACGGTCGGCCCGGCGGCGGGGGCCGCTGGGGGTGCCGCGGGGGCAGGGGTCGCGGCCGCCGCAGGAACGGGGATCTGCGCCGCCGCCACTGCCGGCACCAGGAGGGGCAGGGCCGCCAGCCCCGCCATCAGGCGATAACTGATTTTGAGACGCATTATCAATTTCATCTACGATTCAAATACCAGGCCGCGCGGGCGGGCGTCAATGGTGTTCCGCCCGGGAAAAAACTGGCGGCATCCGCGCCGCCGCTCGACCATCGTTGGACCGTGGCGAACGCGGAACCGTCGTCGAAGGCGAAGTCGAAGAAAGATCTGCTCTGGACGTCGACGACCTACTTCGGTGAGGGCCTACCCTGGAGCTTCCTCCACCAGCTCTCGACCGAATTCCTCACAGCAATCGGATCCTCGAAGGAGGTGATCTCGTCCACTTCCGGCTTCCATCTGGCCACCACGTTCAAGTTTCTCTGGAGCCCCCTCGTCGACCTGTTCGGGCGCAAGCGGACCTGGCTCTGGGTGATGCAGCTCCTCCTGGGCCTCGGGATGCTCGTCATCGCTTCGATCGCCCGCAACCAGAACCTCAAGTGGTTCTGGATCGCCGGGTCGGTCCTGGCCGTCATGCACGCGATCCACGACATCGCTTGCGACGCCTTCTACATGCAGGCGCTGAACCGCCAGGGACAGAAGGACTATGCAGGGACCCGGAACGCGGCGTTCCGGGCCGCCATGCTGATCGGAAAGTCCGGCCTCGTGATTCTCGCCGGCCTGACCACCTTCTTCCTCGGGTTCGCGGTGGCGGGCCTGCTGATGCTGCTGGTCGGCGCGGTGAACGCGATCGTCATGCCGGATCCGCCCATGCACCATCCGCAGGACGCAGAGCCGGGCCGACCGCGCACCTCGAGATGGGCCGCGGCGGTGGAGGCCTATCGCTCGTTCTTGACCCAGCCCCAGATCCTGTTGGTCGTGTCTTTCATGTTCGTGCACCGGCTGGGCGACATCATGATGTTCGCCATGGCGACGCCGATGCTCAAGGACATCGGGATCCAGACCACCCAGCGCGGGATTCTCACCAGCATCGGCTATGTCGGCTTCGGGGTGGGCGCCGTCGTCTCCGGCAGGTATCTGGCGCGACTGGGGCTCGAGCGCTGCCTCGTCCCCATGACCTACCTGCAGAACTTCGCGATCCCGCTGTACATCTTGCTGCCGGTCCTGAAGCCCGGATTCTGGGGCGTCCTGCCCGTCGTCGTGGCCGAGCAGATCGCCTCGGGCCTCGGGACCGCCGCGAACACCGTCTTCCTGCTGCAACGGTGCCGTGCGGCGTTCTCCGCGTCGCACTACGCGATGGCGACCATCATCGTCTCCCTCGCCATCACCTTTTCCGGTTGGATCTCGGGGTCGATCAACCACAAGGTCGGCCATCCGATGTTCTTCTTCATCGCCTTTCTGGCCAGCGTTCCAAGTCTGATCCTGGTCCATATCGTTCCGAAGACGCCCGTCGAGGTGGCTGCGCCCGCGGAGCGTGGGTGAGATGGCCGCCCGTCCGTCCTTCCTGTTCGCGCACGGCGCCGGCGCGCCGTCGTCGTCGGCGTGGATGGTCGCCTGGCGCGATCGGCTGGCGACGGTGGGCGACGTCACCGCCTTCGACTATCCGTACATGCGGGCGCGCCGAAAGGCGCCCGACAAGCTGCCGGCGCTGATCGCCGCGCACCGCGAGGCGCTGGCCAGCGTGCGCGCGCGCGCCGCCGGGCCGCTGTTCCTGATCGGAAAATCGATGGGCGGCCGCGTCGGCTGTCACGTCGCGCTGGAGGAGGCGGTCGCGGGCGTGATCTGCCTCGGCTATCCGCTGCAGTCGGGTTCGAGCGGCGCGATGCGCGACGAGGTGCTGCTGGCGCTGCGCACGCCAATTTTATTCGTGCAGGGGAGCCGCGACGCGCTCTGCCCGCTGGACAAGCTCGCCGGCGTGCGCGCGCGCATGACCGCGCCCTCGACGCTGGTGGTCGTGGAGGGCGGCAATCACTCGCTGGAGGTGTCCGCGGGCGCGCGCAAGGCCAGCGGCGGCACACAGGCCGAGTCCGACGCGCGCGTGCTGGAAGCCATTCGCACGTTCGTCGAGTCGGCGCCGGCGGCGACCGGCTGACGTCACAGCTCGCCGTGGATGCCGATCGTCGGCAGGATCAGGCGGAAGCTCCGCTCCACCGGGCCCTGCATGCGGGTGTTCGGATCGTATTCGGAGACGACCTGCACCACCTCGCGCGTCAGCGTCGCGTTGGCGAAGTCCGCGTACAGCGCCATCACGAAGCGATCGAAGACGTAGCGCCGCTCGACGCGCAGATCCAGCTGGTAGAAGGCGGGAAGGTCCTCGTAGTCGCCGCCCGTGCCGATGATGGGCGCGTGCCGGCCTGTGTTGAAGTGCACGCGCGCGCCGGCGGAGTAGCCGCCCTGGAAGCGATAGCCGGCCACCATGTTGAAGATGTGGCGCTGGTCCCAGTCGGACCGGCCGAACACGCCGTTGTCGTCGGCGCGCAGGCTCCACGACAGCGTGTACGCGAGCCAGCCGTAGAGCCGCCCGCGGTCGGCCCGGCGCAGCAGCACCTCGGCGCCGTACGCGCGCCCCTGCCGCGAGACCAGAAAGTCGGGCGCGCCCGGATCGATCATCGTCAGATCGATGTCGCGCACATCGGTCAGGCGGAGCTGCGCGGCGTATCCCGTCACCCCCAGCGTGAAGGCGCGCGGCAGCGTCGTCTCCACGCCCAGCGATCCGCCCAGCGACGTCTGCAGTCCGAGATCGGCGAGGCCGAACGCCTCGAAGCCCGCGACGCTGACGGGAAGGCTCGGCATCTGCGCGAACCGCCCGCCGCTCGCCTTGATCGTCAGCCGATCGGTGGCGCGAAACGCGGCGTCCAGCCGCGGGCCGACGATTGCTCGCTGAACGCCCTGCTCGGCGAACAGGTCGCCGCGGACCGCGGGCGACAGCGTGAGCCGCCCGGCGTGGAGGGTCAGCGTCGCGTGCGCGCCCAGCGACAGAGCCCCCCGCGAGCGCCCGAGGTCGCTCGGCTGCCGCCCGAAGTCGGGAACGTCGGCGAGGAAACTCTGCAGGTTGCCGTCGGCGCCGGCCTGCGCGTCGACGGGACCGAACGTCCGGTCATAGATGATGCGCGGCGCATCCGACAGGGCGCGGACGTGGATCGGGCGATCGAACAGCGTCGACCCCGACCAGTCGGCGCCCAGCGTGTTCCCGACCAGCAGCCGCCCGCCGCCCAGTGGAACCCGCCAGCGCAGGTCCAGGCGGTGGAACTGCAGCGACGCGTATTCGGGCACGTTCAGGTTCAGCCAGCCGATCTGGTCCAGCGAGCCGAACGCGAACACCGTCGCCTGCCCGCCGCCGAGCGGGTGATCGGCGCGCAGCTGGTAGTCGCCGTAGCGGAGCGTGCTGTCGACGGCCAGCAGCGAAAAGATCGCGCCTGTGTACGAATAGCGCGCGGCGGCCGCCACGGTGCCGCGGCCGTCGTCCCAGGGCGCCGTGATGATCCCGCCGGCGTCATAGACGGTGACGTCGGCCGACGCGTGCACGCGATCCGCCGGCGGCGCCACCGTGTGCGCGGCCATGATTCCGGAGACGAACCCGCTGTAGCTGGCCGGATAGCCGCCCGGATAGAAGTCGACGCCGCCGATCAGATACGGGTGGATGGCCGACGGCCCGAGCCCGATGTGAAACAGCGCGGGGACGCGCACGCCGTCCAGATAGAAGCCGGTGTTGCCGGGGTTGGCGCCGCGCACGACGTAGATCGCCGCCGGCCAGACGATCTGCTGCACGCCGGGCAGCGACGAGATCACGCGCAGGGGGTCTCCCGACGTGCCGGCGACCGCGCGCGCCTCCTCGCCGCTGACGTTCACCTGCGGGATCTCGGGGCGCACCGTCCGGACGGTCGTCTGGTAGATCTCGCCCGTCTGGGGCGCGGCCAGGCGGAACAGCTCGACAGCGTCGGTCGGCGTCGGACCGACGTCGACCCGGCGATCGCCCGTGTCGTGTCCCGCGGTCTGGATCTGCAGGTGGTGGCGGCCGGGGACGACCGGCTGCTCGAACTTTCCGTCGGCGCCGGTCTCGCCCACTGTCGCGCCGTCGACGACGACGGTCGCGCCCGCCAGCGGCTTGCGCGTCCCCTTTTCGAGCACGCGCACGCGCAGCGGCACGGTGGGCGTTGCGGCGGTGGCGGCGCCCGCGTCGCCGGGCGCGGCCGCATCGCCGCCCGGGGCGGCGTCGGGCCCGGCGCGCGCGACGTCCGGCGCCGCGTCGGCGCCCCCGTCGGCGGCGGGCGCTCCGGCGTCGGCATCAGCGCCCGCGTCGGCGCCGGCGAGCGCGCGCGCGGCGGCGCCGAGCACCACCACCATCGCTGCGAGGCGCGCGGCGTTCATCCGATCAGGGCGTGTCGCCGGGGTAGATGTTGGCGACCCACAACCCATCCTGCGCCGACGGGTTGTGCCCGCGCACCAGGTAGACGACGCGCAGCGGATCGGAGGCGGTGCGATCCGGCGACGACTCGACATCGTGGTACGGATCGTAGATATCGGGCGTCATGAACGTCGCCACGTCCGGCGAGATCGGGCGCTTGTCGTCGTGGTCGCGGTTGACGATGCCGAGGATGGCGGTGCCATCCTGCGAGCTCTTGTCGTAGCCGATGATCAACCACCGGCCGCGATCGATGGCGCCGCCCGTCGTGCGGTCGGCGATCGGATGCGAGACGATCGGATCGTCGTGGACGTCGGTCCAGACGAGATCGGCGAAGATGTCGACCTCGAGCTGGCTCGGGCCGACGAAGTGCGGCGCGTGGGGCGGTCCTTCGATCCGATCGTCGTCGACCAGCCGCGGCGCGGTGCCGTCGGGGGCGGCGAAGAAGAGCTGTGCCGTCGTGGCCGGATACGGCGCCTCGACGAGCCAGAACATCATCGAGCCGTCCGGCGCCATGCCGGCGACGTTGACGTCGGACGCCGCGAGCTTCGTGCAGGCGGCGTCCCCGGCCCCCGGGCCGTTCATGTCGATGAGCGCGAGCGGTCCCGTCGGCTGCGACTGCTGCACGGTGGGATCGTCGGCGGTCGACTGGTCGAACGCAACCAGCTTCGCGTGGTCGTCGCTCAGCACCCCGGTGGCCGTCGACGCGAACGTTGACAGGCAGGTGAGGAGCCGCTCCCGCGCGTCGTCCCAGATCAGCAGATCGCCGGGCCCGCTGAGGGAGCTGTCCGCCCAGCGCTGCCAGACGGGGAGGACCGCGCGAGCGACAGTCGCGCCCGTCGTCGAACTGAGGTACGTCCGCTTCGCCGCGCTCGCAGCGGCCGTGAAGATCGCGACCTCGGAGGCCGGTCCGGACGCCAGCGGACCCGCGAACAGCGTCTGGCTACCGTCGGCCATGGTGCGCCAGTACATGAAATGGTCGCCCACGGCGAAGGGGCTGTCGGGCGGATACCGCTCGAGGGTGGCGGAATCGAGGACGCCGGCGGGCGCCGCGCCGTCGGCCCAGGCGCCGCCGGCCAACACGGGTGGGACCAGCTCGGTGATCGCGAACGTCGTCAAGTCGATCGAGTAGATGCCGAGCGCGTCAGGCTGCGCGGATTGGCCCGCGAACACGGTGACGGCGGTGCTGGTGGCGTCGAAGGTACCGAAGGGATATGCGATCGCCAGATCGATGGGCACCATCTGCAGGTCGTCGAAGGGTCCAGTCCAGAGCACCTGGTGACTGGCGCCGTCGCTGCGCCAGACCTTCACCGTCGGGTCTGATTCGGTCGGACAGCGCGAGGCCGAGCCGTCGGTCACGCCCGAGATGGTCGTCCGCTGGCCCGTCTGTCCGTCGTCGATCCGGAATTCGAAGACGTTGCCCGCGCCGGTGAAGTACGAGCAGTGGTAGCGGGCGTTCGGGTCGGAGGGGTACGTGTATTCCGGGTACGGAATGTCGGAGTAATACACGTCGTGATCCGCCACCGCGCCGGTGCGAAGGTCGATCGAAAAGTACATGGAGTCGTCGGGGCGGATGCCGATCGCATACAGGACGACGTCGCCGCGCGCGCCCATGAACTTGAACCTGGTGTCACGCAGCTGAAGGATCTGCTGCGAGCCGTAGCCCCGCTGCACCGGCGAGCCGCCGCCGCAGGCGGACAGCGCCGCCGCGGAAAAAACGACGGCCACGGCGATGGTCCGGGCACCCATCATGGCGGCCTCATTTTCGGTCTGCCGCGGTGATCGTCGCGACCCACACACCGTCCTGGGGCGACGGGTTGCGGCCGCGGACGAGATACACGATGCGCACGGGCGAGCCGTCGTCATTGAACACGCCCGGCGTCGTTCCGTAAGCCGGCAGGTCGGGCGACGTGTACTTCGACACGCCCGGCGAGATCTCGCGTGTGACGCCGGTGTCGCGGTTGATCAGCGCCAGCCGGCCGTTGTCGTCCTGGGCGCTGTACTCGTGACCGGTGACCAGCCAGTGGCCGAGATCGAGCGGGAAGCCGAACACCTGCTCGGCGATGTAGTGGGTGCGCACCGGATCGTCGTGCACGTCGACCCAGACCAGATCGCCTGCCAGCGTCAGCTCCAGCTGGCTGCCGCCGACGAAGTGCGGTTGCTGCCTGGGGCCGTAGCTGAAACCGTCGATGAATTCCGTGCCGATGGCGCGCGCTCCGCTGCCGTCGCGCGCTGCGGTCCACAGCGTCGCCTTGTCGTTGGGCGGTTCGACGAGCCAGACGAGCGCCGTCCCGTCGGGCGAGAAGTCGGCGAACCCGACGCCGGTGGGCGCCATCAGCTTGCACCGGTTGCCGTCGGTCGCGCCCGGGACCACCAGCATGAACGGGCTGTTTGGACCCAGCGAGCCGGCCTGTTGCTCAAGGAGGATCACGTTTTCTTCCGCCGGATCCAGGAACGCGATCGGAAACTCATCGCCGCCCGGCCAGGCGCACGCCGTGAACAGCCCGCTCGTCGGTTCCCAGATGCGGAACATCGCGGTCGGGGGATTGCCCTCGATCGACGTCCAGGCGTCGGCGAACCAGAAGATGCCGTCGTACCTGGTGCTGTAGGGCCACACGCGCGGCATGCGCAGCATGCCGGCGGGATCGACGGGGAACAGCGCCAGCTCGCTGGGCCCCATCGGCTGGGGCCCGACGAACATGAGGACGCTTCCGTCGGCCATCGCCCGCTCGTAGCAGTAGGTTCCCGTCGCCGCCGGCATGAAGGTCGACGATTCGATCAGACCCGACGAGGTGAGAGGCGCGCCGGTGGGCGTCGCGCCGGGGGCCCAGGCGGCGCTGCCCAGGGCCGCCGGAATCACCTCGGTCGCCGTCGACGGATCCTGATCCGTGAACGAATAGGCGCCGAGGCCGTTGGGCGCGGCCGACGACGGCGCGCTGACGACCCAGCCGGTCGACAGTCGGCCGAAGACTTGGTGAACCGCGAACGGCAGCTGCTCCTCGACCAGATACGTGTACGGGCCGGTCCACAGCGTCAGGGTCTGGTCCGGTTCGATCCGCCACATCTGCAGCGTCGGATCGTCGTCGGTCGGGCAATACGGCTCCGTGTCGAAGACGTTCTCGACGACCGTCAGCTGTCCGGTCTGCGTGTCCGTGATCCTGTACGTCGTCTGCCGGCCGTCGGCGCCGGCAGCGTATTCGCACTGATAGCGGGTCGGCGGCGTCGGGTCCGAGAGGTCGGGCATGGTCGCGCCGAGGTTCTGGATCTCTCCCGTGGCGACGTCGACGGACCAGAAAGTCGGATCGCCGTTCCCTGAGGCGTCGCGGCCAGTCCGGTAGTAGACGCGGTCACCCTTGTTCGCCCAGAACTCGAACGTCGAATCGCGCAGCGGCACCAGCTGCGTGGAACCGAAGCCGCGCTGGACGGGGGTCGCGTCGTTGCAGGCAGACAGGGCGCCTGCCGAGGCCAGAAATAGCGCGCCTAAACTAAGACAACCCCTACGCACCCCGCGATCTTGCCACAGGAACCCGGCCCGCGAGCGTCACGGCACCGCAACGAGCCGGTGGGTGTGACAGGGCTCGGATTCGTCGGCGTGCCCGGGGTGCAGGCGCCGCCAGCCGTCCCGGAGGGCGAGGTCGGTCTCGACGGATACGCGGAACGCCTCGTAGCGGGCAGCGGCGCGCCGCGCCTCCTCGCCGCGGCCGAGCTCGGCGAGCGCCAGAGACCGCTGGTAGAAGCCCTCTTCCGACTCCGGATCGATCGTCAGCAGGCCGTCGGCGGCGGCGAGCGCCCCGGCGCTGTCGCCGGTCAAACCGCGGGCGCGCGCCGCCAGCGCGAGCGCGATCCGATCGCCCGGCATGCGCCGCGCCAGCCGTTCCGCCAGCGGGCGCGCCGCTGCGAAGCGATACGCGTCGAGCAGCGCGCGGGTCTCCAGCGCAAGCGCCGCCGGATGATCGGACACCACGGCGCGCGCCTGGTCGGAGAAGCGGACGACGTCGTCGGTCTGCCCGAGCTTGAACGCGAGGCGGGCCAGGCCGAGCAACGGCTCGACGCGCGTCGGCCACTTCGCCCGCGCCGCTTCCAGGGGGGCGCGCGCTTCCTCGGCGTGGTCGGCGGTCGCGTCGGCGACCGCGATTCCCCAGTCGGTGAGCGTGGCCGGATCTTCGGGCGGCGGCGC
>DATFXS010000757.1:0-9889 GCA_035315605.1 Polyangia bacterium | reverse complement strand
ATGCTCGTGCTCGATCACTGGTTCCGGCGCCATTAGGTTCGCCCGCGTCTGGACAAACCGGCGCAAGACCAGCGGACCCGCCAGGGATCGCCCGACCGCTTCGGCTACGAGTGGTCGAGGTATCCGGTCATCCTGCCCGAGTCGAAAGGGCAGCTGGAGGCCTGGCTGGGATCCACGTCGCTGGCGAGCTTTCGCGGCAAGCGCGTGCTGGACGTCGGCTGCGGCATGGGCCGGAACCCGTACTGGTATCTCCAGGCGGGCGCGTCGTCGGTGCTCGCGGTCGACATCGACGACGGCAGCCTGGCGGCGGCGCGCCAGAACCTGGCGCCGTTCGCCAACGCGCGCGTCGAGAAGCGCTCGGCGCACGATCTCGACCCCGCGACGGTCGGCCTGTTCGATCGCGTCACCTGCATCGGCGTGCTGCACCACCTCGCCGACCCCGAGAACGCCCTGCGGCGCATGTGGAGCTGCGTCGCCCCCGGCGGCGATCTGTTGCTCTGGTGCTACGCGAAGGAAGGCAAGCGCCTGGTGCTTCCGCTGATCCAGGCATTCCGCGCGCTCGGCTCGCGGATGCCGATCGCCGCCGCGCACGCGATGGCGAAGGGGCTGGCGGCGGTCGCCTGGCCCATCATCCGCAGCATCCCGTGGCGCACCGTCTACTACCGCCGGCTGCGCACCCTCTCCTTCAACAACGTCGAATCGATCGTCTTCGATCAGGTGCTGCCGCGGGTCGCGCACTACTGGACGCAGGCGGACATGGAACGCCTGACGGGCTTGCTGGCGGGCGGCCGCGCGCGCATCGAATTCGTCAACGGGAACAGCTGGCACGCGACGATCACGAAGGCCTGACGGCGCGCTGCCCAAAAAGCGCGACACGGATGTCGCGATCGGAAGCGCCGGGACGCCGGAATGCCTCGCTTCTCGCGACCGGCATGGCCGGTGCATCATGATGACCGGTCCATGAGCGCACGCGTCTATCTTTTCGCCTTGCTGGCGGCCACGCTCGCCTGCACGCCGGGGTCCCTGCAGCCCGGCGACATGGGACAGAGCGGCGGCGGTGGCGGCGGTGGCGCCGACAGCCCCGGCACCGCGGGCATCACGACAATCGGCACGGGCGGCGACGCCGGCTCGACCGGCGCGGGCGGGAGCGGCGGCCTGCCAGCGTGCGCCGATCCTCAATACGGCACGATGGAAATCAACATCGCCGGTCCAGACGCCGCGCTGGTGACCACTGCGGCGGCAGCGCAGGTGACGGTGATCAGCGCGGACAACTGTGCCAGCGCGATGTGCGCCTGGACCGATCCGTTCATCCCGGGGGCGACGATCAGCGACACGTCGATGGCGACCGCGCGATTCGTCGTGGCGGCGGGCTCGCAGCAATGGACGATCTACCTGAATCTTCCCGGCGTGCCGGGGGACCTCGTTCAGATCGGCGACGTCTTCGACATGACAATCGACGCGTCGGTAGACCAGACTGTTTACGACAGCGTGAACCAGACCATCGTGCTCGCGCGCGGGGGCAAGCTGGTTCTCTTCGCATCATGGCGGGGGAGCGCCATGGGCCCACCGCTGCCGTCGCTCGAACTCTACGGGATCGGTCTTTCCGACGTCGGCCCGGCCTGTGAGAGATCGATAGGCTGCATGGACCTCCCGCACGCGGTACGTGTGGACAACGAAACCGGAACCGCGGTCGCGCGCGTCGGGCAGACCGTCCAGGTCGGCACTCTGTCGTTCACGAACGGCAGGACCCTTTCGTACCCCGACACGAACTGCGATTCGAAGGCGTGGGCGCAGGTCGGCGGCTTCACGCTGCCGTAGCGCGAAGGCAATCTCGCGATCCCCCGGCGTCTTCTAGGCTGCGCGCGGCTTCCGGAACCGCCAGTGCCTCGAGTAGCTCTTTCGCCTGCCGAGGGGTTCCCTTGTAGGCGCGGACCATTTGCCTCAGTTCCTTCTTCATGTCCTCGCGCGTTTCACGAACGACGTCGGCGTGCGGCACGCCGCCGGTCTCTGGCGTCTTCGCCAGGCGGCGCGTCAACTCACGGCCCTCTGTTGCGGTGTAGCGACTCATAGGCTCTCTCTCAGCGTCCTTCTACCCGTCAGGATAACCCGAAGGATTTACACCGTGCGCTCTTCTACGTCTCGATTTCCGCTTGGTCTTCCAGTAGGCCGACGACCTTCTCGATTACGGGTCGGCATTGTGTAGCGGGCCATGCGCCGCCGAAGTGTCGGCGGCTGATGCAAAACGTTGCGCCTGTTTCAGGTCGTCGGCGCGGCCGGCGGAGGCGGCGCGGCGGGCGCGGGCTTCTTCGTGATCAGCGGGCGCCAGATGCCGCGCTCGGAGAAGCAGGCCCAGATCCAGCGCGCCCAGCGGATCACCGCGAGCGCGAGCCAGAGCGACCACGCGAGCATCGCCAGCCGGTAGACGAGCAGCGGGGCCGACACCACCCAGGGGCGCGGCAGCGTGCCCGTCACACGATCGGCGAACCAGACCAGCGTGGTTCCCGACGACCCGCTCGACGAACCGTTGCCGGCGATCAGCATGTCCGGGTGGCCGAGCAGCCCCTGACCGACGCCGGAGGCGAGGATGACGATCGCCACGACCGTCCAGATCGCGAACCCGACCTGCCACAGATCGTGACGCCACGCGGGCGACGCGGGCGACTGCGGGCGCGATCGCCGCCAGCCGAGCGCCAGGAACAGCCCCGCGACCAGCACGGCGGCCGGAACCGAGGTCTGCACCACGCCGATGCCGAGCAGGATCCAGTGCCGCGCGCGCAGCGGTGTCCACGGCGATCGCCCCAGCGCCACGCCCGCCAGCACCAGAACGATCAGCACGCTCCAGAACAGCACCCCCGGACCGAGCCGCGGCCCCCCGACCAGCAGCACCCACCGATCAGCGGGCAGGTTGATCTGCACGCCCGCGTTGACGGCCGGACCGCGCAGGTCGACCCCGGCCGCCTGGAAGCGCGGCCCGAGGCCGTCCGGCTCGCGCCACGTCAGCTGCACGGCGGTGCTGCCGGGTGCGACCGGCACCGTCACCGTCGCGCCGTCCTGCCGCAGCGGCTGCACGATCCCGTTGATCCGGACGTGCTCCAGCGTCGCGCCCGCGGGCAGCGCGAACGCGTGCTCGCCGCCGCGGCTGGATCGCAGATTGACCGTCAGGGTCGCCGACGTCGACCGGATCCCCGGCGCCAGCGTCAGCTGCGCGTCGTCGACGGTCAGCGTCTGACCGCCGGTTCCGGCGGGACGCGAGATCGCGATCGTGACCTTCTCACCCGGCCAGGGCCGGAAGATCGGCACCCGCTGCTGGTCGCCCGCCGCCGGCTGCACGGGCGGGATTCCCGAGTAGACGAGGTGCCAGAGCGGCCCCGCGTTGACGATCCAGGTCTCCGCCCAGGCGCCGCCGCCCGCCGCGGCCGGCGCCTCCAGCGCGATCGCGGGCGCCTGATTCAGCGTCGACTCCCAGGACAGACTGGTGGCGTCGGCGCCCAGGTTCACCTGCACCTTCCCCTTGCTGACCCGCACGCCCTCCGTGATCACCGATTCCCCCGGCAGATGCGGGATCTCCAGGACGATGGCGGCGCCGGTCGGCGACTGACGGGTGACGGTGGTCCGCACCACCCACTTGAGCCCCAGCTCCAGCGTCCGCACGACCGTGACGAACGGCGGCAGGCTGGTGGGCGCGAGCCCGCCCGCGTCGCTGCCGCCGGCGCCCGGCTTCGGCGCGCCCTGCACGCGCGCCAGCTGCAGGTTCTCGGTCACCTGCCCGTCTTCGTCGAGGCCCTCGACGCGCCAGCCGTGGACGGCCGTCGTCAGCGCGTGGGGCGGAAGCGGAAACGGGATCTGCACGACGTCGCGCGCCGGCAGCGGACCCTCCATCACGATCTGATGGCCGCCCGCCGGCAGCCGCGCGAACGGCGCGCCGTCTTCGTCCCGCACCAGCGCGCCCGCGGGCTTGCCGTCGATCAGCACCTGCGCCGGCAGCCAGTGCTTGGCGTGGCCGGGCAGCGGCACCACCGTCGCCGCCTCGGCGCCGACGTCGAACCGGAGGCGCAGCCGATCGGGCGACGCCTCCACGGAGAGCCGCCCGATCGACGCGCAGCTCGGCTCGCACTTGGGCGCCTCGGTCAGGCGCTCGTGCAGCTTGTCCAGCAGCTCCTGGGGCGGATAGGGCCCCGGCGCCGCTTCGGCCGCGCGCGCCGTCGCCGGCAGCAGCACCGCCAGCGCCGTGACGACGACCAGCAGCGCGGTCGCGGGCGCCGCGGGCCCCAGCCGCCACTTGTCGGCGAACCCGCGCCGCCCGCCGAGCAGCCGCCAGATCAGCCACGCCACCAGGGCGACGCGCAGGAACGCCAGCAGCGTGTTCACCCAGGGCGGCAACAACCACAGCCGGAGCCGCTGCGTCCGCTCGACCGGTCCGTTCCAGGCGAGCTGAACCTGCGCGCCCGTCCAGCGCGGAACACCCGGTCCCGTCTGGACGAGGACGCTGGGATCGTAGGTCACGAGGTTCTGCTGCGAGCGCCACTTTTCCTTCGTCCCGTTGTTGGCCAACCCGAGCACGCCTGCCGCGCCGTCTGCGTAGCCCTCCAGCTCGGCTTCGCCCGACCAATGCTTGTCGACGTTGCGCGCGATGGTGTTGTCGTCCCGGAGCCTCTTCATCCTCGGCTTCGCTTCCTCCTTCCCTTCGAACCCCCCCGCCTTGTCCGCCGGCAGGTCCTCGCCCTTGGAGTTCGTGGTGGTAACGGGGGGCGGCGCCTCCGCGACGGTGGTGTCGCCCGCGCCCGCTTGGAGCCTGACCAACCGGTCCTTCGGCGCGAACGTCTCCTCGAACCAGCCGACCTGGCCGGCGGCGCCCTGATCGGGCGCGAGCGCGGGGTGCAGCCCGACGCGCACGTGCTGAACGGCGAACGGCAGCGCGACCAGCACCAGCCCGATCCAGGCGGTCAGGCGAAACAGGGCGGCGACCCGCTTGATCGATCCGTCCGGCAGCGCGCGCACCAGCGCCTCGGCGACCAGCACGACCAGCCAGGCCCACCGGGGCGCGCCGGTCTCGGGAAAGGCCAGCGCCAGCGTCGCCAGCGCCAGCGCGCCCGTGCGCGGCCCGAACAGCTTGCCGATGCCGATCCCCGTGATCAGCACCAGAAACAGATCCAGCAGCGTCCAGTTCCGCAGCCAGCTCGCGCTGACCGAATCAGCCCCCGTCGCATGCAGCAGCCGCCAACCGGGCGGCAGCGACAGCTGCGCGGAGACCGACTGGAAGTCGTGGTCCCATCCGACCGCCGGGATCCCGCCACCCGCGCGCTCGACCCGGCTCTCGGCGATGACGACGGCGTCGGCCTGCCGGATCTCGATGCCGTCGCCGCCCGCTCCGGCGACGTCGAGACGGGTGATGAACTGGTCCTGCCCGCCGACGTTGGCGCGCCCGAGGTGCGACTCCGGCCCCATCGACAGGCGCCACGCCCGCCGAAAGGTCGCCCGGATCTCGTCGCGCGCGGTCAACCCGCCGCCGTCGAAATCCAGCCAGAGCGAGCGCCGGAGCGTCAGATCGTCCGCCGCCGGATCGGCGTCGCCGCGGCGGTGCTCGGCCAGCGTCATCGTCGCATCGGGCGCCATGACGTACGCGGGCAGCGCCTTCCATTCGTCCGGCAGCGTCGTCTGTTGCGGGTCGACGCCCGGAACGCCCTCCACCGTGACCACCCGCAGGGGCGGGTGCGATTGGAACACCCAGACCTCCTCCCCTTCCTTCCACGGCCCGTCCGGCCGCGGGCGCGCGATGCGCGTCACCGGCGTCGGATTGCGGGCGGTCAGCGTGATCACCCACTGTCCCGGACGCAGCTGCACGCGGATCCGTCCGTCGGCTTCGATGCGGACCGGCAGCGCCGACTCGAGCGCCTGGGGCACGAAACCGGCGGGCAGGCTCTTGCCCAGCACGACCTCGCGCGCCTTGCCCGCGACGTTGAGCGCGATCCGGGTCGTCAACTGAAGCGGGATCTCGTCGCTGACCATCCGGTGGACGCTGATGTCCAGCCGATCCTCTTCCCGCTCCTCGCCCTCATCGTCGTCCTTGCGCAGAAACAGGGTGTCCGCCTCGGAGCGGCTCGGGAATTCGATCGGCCGGCCCGCCAGCGTCAGCGACAGCAGCGCGGCCTGCGGGGGCACCTGCAGCGTCTCTGGCAGCCGCTTCCAGACGAAGGTGCCCGTGACGGTGTGCCGGCCGGCTGGCGCGCGGACCCGGGGCGGCCCCTCGTCCTCGACGGTGGCGACGGCCGGTCGGCCGTCGACCTTCACGTCGAGCGGCCACTGCGATGCGCCGCCAGGGAGCGGAATCGGCCCCTCGGCGTAGAGCTCCCAGGTCTGGGAGAAGCGACCGCCGCCCGCCGAGAGCGACAGCTCGAGCCGCCCGCCCCAGGCGCAGACCCGGTCTTCGCCTTCGGGCAACGTCGGACAGAGATCCTCCTCGTGGCCGTGCATCGCCCAGGGGATCCACGGCCGCAGCGACTCCGGCACCGGCGGAGGGGCCGCTGAACGGCCGGCCCCGGCGGGCGGCGCGGCCCTCGTTGCAGCCGCCGTCAGACTTACGCCAATCACGACACCGAGCGACAAGAGCCTGCGCATTCTTTCTCTCCCTTTGAAGAACCGCCCGTCAGACGCACGATGACGTTGCCGGATCTCGATGACTTTCCGCTGAGATCAGACGATCGGGGCCCGCCCCCGGTCGCGTCAAGCGTCGGCCGGCACGGTCTCGGTGGGTGTCCGCGCACATCCGTCTTCGCCGGCCGCGTCACCGTCGCGGCACAAAAAGTCCGACGGAATTGCGGTGGCCGGCGGCGCCAACTCGACTCACATTTGATTCATGGCGAGCTTTGGCCACGTCGCCGTGGGGTTGCTGACCGGGCGACTGCATGGCGTGGGTGGGAAGGACGGAGGGGGCGGCGAGCAGCCGGGGGGCGGCGGAGTGGGACGCCGCGGTATCTCCTCGTGGAGGACCCTGGCCTTGTTCGCGGGGTTGGCGCTGCTCCCCGACGCGGACGTCATCCTGGTGGCGCTTGGTACGTGCGACCGCGGCGCGTGCGGCCACCGTGGCGCCTCGCATTCGTTGCTGCTCGCGCTTGCGATCGGCCTCGTCGCTGGTTATGTGGCGCGACGGCTGAAGTGGCCGGTGGTGCGGACGATGGTCGCCACGACGTTCGCCGTCGCGAGCCACGCGCTCCTCGACATGCTCGGCGCCGGGGGCCGCGGGCTGCCGCTGCTCTGGCCGTTCTCGCAGGCCCGCTTCATGTCACCGATCCGGATCTTTCCGGACGCCCCGCGGGGTCTGGCGCTGCTGTCGCGCCCGGGCGTCATCAACGTCGCCATCGAGTTCGCGGTCTTCTTGCCCGTCCTGGTCTACGCCCTTTGGCCACGCATCGTGGGCTGGCTGCCGGCGCGCGCGGTCGAGCGCGCGATCCCGAAGCTGCCCAGCCTGACCTTCATCGATGGGGGCCCGGCGCCGGCGCCGGCCGTGTCCGACGATCGCGATCCGCCCCTCCGCTCAGCCGGGTAGTTTTTCGTCGCGCCCGGTCCGCAAAAGATCGGGTAACCTCCCGGGCGATGATCTTCGGCAGAGAGCGTGAGGCAGTTCGAAACGCGACCCGCGTGATCCGGGATCTCGTGCTGCGGCCCGGCCGTGAGGGTTCCGGAACCCTGGGCGGCGGCATCGGCGCGATGGCGATGCTCGCGGTCGCGCCGCTGCGGCAGTTGCCCGAGATCGCGACGCGCGTTCCGGGGACCCTGCGCGATCTCGGGGAACGGATGACGGCGATCCCGGGCGCCCGGCGCCGCGCCCCCGCGCTGGCCTTCGCGGCCCAGGCGCTGGCGGGCAGCGTGCGCTTCGGCTCGACGATGCGCGAGCGCTACCTCAACCTCCTCGCGGCCGCGATGGACGGCGACACGGCGGCCCGGGTGCACCCGGCGTTCCTGACCGTGCTGCGCCAGCTGACCCCGGACGAGGTCCGCATCGTGAGCACCTTTCAGCACGACGGACCGTACCCGCTGGTGACGGTCGGCGCGCGTTACCGTTTCGGCGAGCGGCTGTCGACCGAGCTGCGGCACTTCAGCCTGCTCGGCACGCAGGCCGGCTGCGAACATCCCGAACGCGTCGCAATGTACATCGACAACCTCTGCCGGCTGGGCGTGGCGGAGCTGAGGACCGTCCGGATCGCCGACGACACGCGGATGTTCCGCCCCCTGGAGGCCCATCCCGAGGTCCAGGCGGCGGTCGCGCGCATCGAGGCGCGCATCCCCGAGTTGGAGGCTGCACACCCGAACGGCGACGACGGCAACCGCGTCGTGGCGGACGTGCAGCGAACCGCGCTTTACGTGACGTCGTTCGGACGCCAGTTCTACGAGGCGTGCGAATACCGTCCCGAGCACGCGCGGTAATCCGTTAGGCTAAGGGTAATGGAAGCCGGCCCCCCGCCGCCCCAGACACCCCACCCGCCTGCCGCCGACCGCGAGCCGCTCTCGCTGGGGGAGATCCGCGAGATCTGGCCGCTGCTGGCGCACGCCGATCGCATGCAGGCGTTCATGCTCTTGCCGCGGGACGAGGCGGAGGAGCTGTTCTTCGGGCTGCCCGCCCGCGATCAGGCGGACATCGTCATGGGCGTGCCCGCGCGCGAGCAGCGATCATGGCTGCGCAGCCTGCCGCCCGACGACGCGGCCGACGTGATCCAGGCGGCGCCGCATGAAAAGCGCGAGCCGCTGATGGCGCTGCTGGACGAGGCGACCCGGCGCGAGGTGGCGGCGCTGCTCGCGTACTCGGAGGACAACGCCGGCGGGCTGATGAACCCGCGCTACGTCCGGGTGCGGCCCGACATGACGGTCGACGAGGCGATCAGCTACGTGCGCAAGCAGATGCGCGAGCTGACCCGCACCATCTATTACGTCTTCGTGCTGGACAACGAACAGCGGCTGATGGGCGTGGTCTCGTTCAGCGCGCTGTTCAACGCGTCGGTGCGCGCGCGCGTCTCCGACATCATGCGCACGCAGGTAATCACGATCCCCGAGCAGATGGACCAGGAAACGGTCGCGCAGAAGTTCGCGCAGAGCCGCCTACTGGCGTTGCCCGTCGTCGATGTCAGGGGCCGCATGCAGGGCATCGTGACCGCGGACGACGTCGTCGACGTCGTGCGCGAGGAGGCCACCGAGGACATGCAGAAGGTCGGCGGCGTCGAGGCCCTGGACGCGCCGTACCTCGAGATCGACATGCGGCGCATGATCCGCAAGCGCGTCGGCTGGCTGTGCGTGCTGTTCCTGGGCGAGATGCTGACCGCCAGCGCGATGGGGTTCTTCGAGAAGGAGATCGCGCGGGCGGTCGTGCTGGCGCTGTTCATCCCGCTGATCATTTCGAGCGGCGGCAACTCGGGATCGCAGGCGACGACGCTGGTCATCCGCGCGATGGCCCTGGGCGAGGTCCGGCTGCGCGATTGGTGGCGCGTCGTGCGGCGCGAGTTCCTGGCGGGGCTGGGCCTGGGGATCGTGCTGGCCGCGATCGGCTTCGCGCGTATCGTTATCTGGGAAGGTCTGTTTCATACTTATGGTCCGCACTATGTCGGCATCGCCGTCACCGTCGCGCTCAGCCTGGTGGGCGTCGTCCTCTGGGGGACGCTGGCCGGTTCGATGCTGCCCTTCATCTTGCGCCGGCTGGGCTTCGACCCCGCCAGCGCGTCGGCGCCCTTCGTCGCCACGCTGGTCGACGTGAGCGGTCTGGTCATCTACTTCACGGCCGCGGCGGTGATCCTGGGAGGGACGTTGCTCTGAAGAGGGGATGCGCGCTGTTCCTGCTCGCGCTGGTCGCGCAGATCGCGCTGCTGGGCTGTGAGGGCGAGCCGCCGCCACCCGTCACCCCGAC
>DATFXS010000756.1:0-2995 GCA_035315605.1 Polyangia bacterium | reverse complement strand
TGCGCAACGCGAACTTCAAGGGGCTGCAGGACACGCTGCTGCTGACGGGCCAGGTCTACGTGTCGAACTGCTACGTGGAAGGCAACGTCGACTTCATCTGGGGCAACGGCGTCGTCTACCTGGATCACTGCGAGATCAAGGATGTCTCCCGCAAGGGTTACAACGTGCAGGCGCGCAACCCGAGCGGAACGTTCGGCTACGTGTTCGTCGACAGCATGCTCACTTCGGACCCGGGCATCACGGGGCACGTCCTGGCGCGCACCAACAAGGCGACCACGACGCCCGGTTCGCAGGTGGCGTACATCAATTGCACGATGGGGCCGCACATCGATCCGGTCGGCTGGTTGATCGACGGCTACACGCGTCCGGCCGCGGACGCCGGGGCGCCGGACGGCGGCACGACCTGGAACCTCGCCGGCCTTCGCTTCGCCGAATACAAGAGCGTCGACCCGTCGGGCGCGCCGATCGACGTCAGCATGCGCATCCCCGAATCGAAGCAGCTGTCCGACAGCGAGGCGGCCCAGCTGCGCGACGTCACCTACGTGTTCGGCGGCTGGAATCCGAAGACGACCGCCACCGACGCCGGCAGCGACTGATCACCGCGCTTCCGCGAGCGCCTGCACGAGGCGCGACAGCGCCAGATCCGGTTCGACGCGCGAGGTCTTGAGGGCGAGGTCCGCCTGGTAGAGACGCTCGAGCGCCCGCTCGAGCGCGGCGCGCGACATGCGGCGCGCCGGGACCATGATGTCGTCGAGGAAGTAGGGATTGACGCCGACCGCGGCGGCGATGTCGCCCCGCGAGGCGCCCGCCGCGACCAGCTCCTTGGCCCGCCAGATCTGCCGCACCTGGCGGGCGAGCATGAACTGGATCCGGAGGGGCGGCTCGCGGTTGCGCAGCATGTTCGCGCAGAGCGCGAGCGCGCGCGGGACGTCGCCCATGCCGATCGCCTTGGTCAGCTCGAAGATGGCGTGCTCGCGGGTCTCCGCGACCAGGTCCTCGACGTCTGTGACGGTGATGGCGCGCGCGCCCGCGACGTAGATGGCGAGCTGCTCCAGCGCCTGCGCGAGCCGGCCCAGATCCGGACCCGCCAGCGTCGCCAGGGCCGTGGCGGCGTCCGGCTTGATGTCGATCCCGCGGTTCTTGGCCTCGACGCGCAGCCACCCCGCCAGCGCGTTGTCCCGCAGCGGCGCGAACACGTGCAGGTAGCCGCGCTTGCGGAGCGCCGAGAACGCGCGCAGCCGGACGTCGACCTTGTCAGCGATCAGCAACAGGCATGTCGACGGGTTCGGATCCTCCAGATAGGCGACCAGGGGATCCAGGTCGGCGGCCTTGACCTCGTCGATCGCCTTGCCGACGACGAGACGCCGCTTCGCCATCATCGGCAGCGTGCGCGCGGTGGCGAGCGCGCCGGAAAGCCCGCTCTCCTTCAGGTCGAAGACGTCGTTGTTGAAGGCGGCGGCGGCGCCGGCCTGGGCCAGGACCGCCGCGCGGATCGCCGTCGCGGCGGTGTCGACCAGGAATCGCTCGCCCGACAGACAATAGATCGGGGCGATGTCGCCGCGCTGGACGGCGGCCGCGATCGCCGCCGGCGACGGCGCATCGGAATCTTGCGAGGGTCGCGCCACCAGCTGCTGTCATACAATGTCCACCGCGATGTCAGCAACGTGCAGCGGGGCCATCTGAAGCGACGATGACGGCGATCGCGCGCCCCTTGCTGCGCTGGTACGACCGAGCGAAGCGCGACCTTCCGTGGCGGCGCGACCCCAGCCCGTACAAGACGCTGGTGTCGGAGTTCATGCTGCAGCAGACGGTCGTCGCGACGGTCGAGCCGTACTTCGGCCGGTTCATCGCGCGCTTTCCGGACCTGGCGTCGCTGGCGGCCGCCGGCGACGACGAGGTCACCGCGCTCTGGTCGGGGCTGGGTTACTACGCCCGCGCGCGCAACCTGAGACGGGCCGCGGCGGCCGTCGTCGCGGATCACGGCGGCGCCATTCCGGCCACGGAGACGGGGCTGCGGGCGTTGCCTGGGATCGGCCCGTACACGGCGGCGGCGGTGGCCGCGATCGCATTCGACGCGCGCGCATTCGCGCTGGACGGCAACACGATGCGCGTTCTCGCGCGGCTCGGCGCCGAGCGGCGGCCCGTCGATCGGCCCGCGACGCGCGCGGCGCTGCACGCGCGCGGGCTCGCCGAGGTGCCGCGCCGCCGGGCAGGCGATTTCAACCAGGCGCTCATGGAGCTGGGGGCGCTGGTCTGCACGCCGCGCAACCCGGATTGCGCTGCCTGTCCGCTGGCCGCGGGCTGCCGCGCCCGCGCGGAGGGGCAGGCGGATCAGTTGCCCCGCAAGCGTCCGCGCGCGGCGCGGCCGGTCGTGCGGATCGTCTGCGCCTGCATCACAGACGGCGCGCGCGTGCTCGTGATCCGGCGGGGGCGGGGCCTCCTGGCGGGAACCTGGGCGCTGCCCGAGGCGATCGATCGCGGCGCGCGGCTGCGCCCGGCGATCGCGCGCGGGCTGGCCGAAGCGGCGGGCGTTCGCGTCGCCGGCGTCGCTTACCGCGGCGCGGTCCGCCACGTGTTCACGCACCGGGACGTCACGGCGGAGCTGTTCCGCGTCGACGTGGATCGGCCGCCGCGGCGCCCGCCCGCCTCCGACGATCGCCGCTGGGTGTCGCCGCATGCCCTGGTGGCGCTGGGCGTCTCCACCTTCGCGCGCAAGACCGTCAACCTCGGCTTCGGGCGATTGGAAAAATAGAAAACAGAAGCGGCGCTGCCGGGCGGAAGAAAGCACAAAAACCGGACACGGACCGGTTTCGGTCGTAGTAAGGAAGGATGGTGAGGCTCGGGTTCTGCGCGTTCCTGCTGTTCGCCGCCTGCGCGGCCACGCAGGCGCGGCCGAACCTTCCCGGCACGTTCGGGGCGGGCGAGGCGCTGCCGCCGCCGGTCGCGCCCGAGCCGGGCGGCGCGATGGCGCCCGTGGCGGTGCCGGCGCCGCCGG
>DATFXS010000755.1:0-4491 GCA_035315605.1 Polyangia bacterium | reverse complement strand
TCACCGCCGTGACCGCCATCGGCGTCGGACAAAACCCGTCCAAGGGAACGGCGGGCCGCTACTCGGCGATGATCTCGCCCACAGGCGGCGAGCAGTTCATCGCGCCGGCGTCGCTGCGCCTGGTCGGCGCCGCATACGATCCGTTCGTCTACAACAACACCCCCGTCGAAGGAAAGGGCGGGAACGCGATGGCGGTCCAGTTCTACGTCGACGACACGATGGTCCTCACCGTCGCCGGCACCGACGCGGAGTTCTGGGTGTTCAAGGGCTTCACCAGCGGCATCGGCGCCGGCCAGCACCGCGTCTGGTGCCGGGCGATCTTCGCCACCCCGAGCGAGCAGCTCGACAGCCCGCCGATGATCATCAACGTCTCGGATCCGCCGACTTACGCGAACACCGTCGATCTGACCGCCGATGTCACCGTCGACAGCTCGGGCTATTCGCTGGTGGGAACGGCGAACGGACGCGTGCGGCTGAACGGCCACGGACACAAGATCGCCGCGACCAGCACCAGCGGCCCCCTGACCCTGCAGTTCGTGGACGTGTTCGACATGGGCAACGAGAGCGACACCTCGATGAGCGGCATCGACGTCACGACGACCGGCACCGTCACGATCGAGGACTCCAACTTCGACAGCAGCAACACGGTCTCGCTGTCGCTGGGTGGCTCGGCCACGGCGTCGATCCAGCGCAACACGTTCCGTTCGAACATGCGTCAGCCGCTCGGGCAGTACCCGTATTCGCCCACCTCGTATCCGGCCCTCGCGATTGCGGGGGCGTCGACGGGGAGCAAGGTGCTGGCGGGAAACCGAGCCGCCGCCGGGTGGTTCAACTTCGACAAGGTCCAGAACTGGCTGGTGGGCGGCGACACCGACGCCGACAGCAACGTCCTGATCGGGGTGCGCGTCGGTCTGCAGTTCTCCGGCTCGAGCAACGTGCAGGTGCGGCGCAACTACACCCACCACAACTACTACGGCGGCTGGAGCGAGGGCGCCAACTACGAGCTCTACGGATCGCCGACGATGCTGGTCGAGCACAACGTCATCTACGGCAGCTCATGGCCCGTCCGCGGCGCGGGCTGCGAGTTCCGCTACAACGCCGTGCTCGACGCCGGCCACGAATGGCTCTGGCCGGAGCCGAACGGCAACATCCACCACAACCTGTTCGTCGGCGGCAGCAACGACGTGGGCGGGATCTGGATCCGCGACCCCTACACCGGCGTCCAGTTCTACAACAACACGCTCGACGGATTCGAAGGCTGGGTGGCGGCCGTGGAGCTGGACATGGGCGCGATGTCCGTCACCTCGAACGCGTTCGTCAACGTCCCCGACGGGCCGACGATCCATATCAACGGCGGGACGCTGACCGCGGCGGATTACAACGCCTTCGACAACAAGGCCGGCGGCAACTACTCCGACGGGCGGACGCCCGCCCACGACAAGATCGGCGACGAGAAGCTGGCGATGCCCGCCATGCGCTTCTTTCTGGACGAATCAACGATCTGGACGGGCCAGACGACGGTCTCCGGCGTGCTGGGGCTGTACCGGATGCACTACACGCCGCAGGCTGGGAGCACGCTGATCGACGCGGGCGATCCGGCGGGCGGCGCCGGAAACGACATCGGCGCCGTCGGGGCGGGCACGCCGAACGCGAACGACAAGTTCGGCTTGCCCTGACCTGACCGCCCGACGGTCAGGCCTTGGGGGCCTGCCCGGCCAGGTACTCGTTGATCATGAAGCGCGACTTGCCGGCGGGCGTCTTGGGCAGCGCCGCCGGGTACTCGATCGCGATGTCGGCGCCGTCGCCTAGGTGCTTGCCGAAGATGGTGCGCAGCTTCGGCTCCTCGACCTCCGGGTCGTAGCCGGCCGGCACGCGCACGATCTTGATGACGACCTGTCCCGGCCGGCTCTGCACGATCTGGAACGCGTCCACGCCGCGCACCAGCCGGAACGCGTGCGTGCCGATGACGCCGGAGATGGCGGTGCCCGACATGGTGACCAGCACGTCGTTGATCCGTCCGTCGACGCGCACGATCCGCCCCAGCGTGCGCCCGCACGGGCAGCCCGGCGCCGCGATCTTGCCGGCATCGCCGTTCCGGTAGCGGATCATCGGGAAGGCGGTGTTGTCGAGGTCGGTGATCAGGAACGCGCCCTCGCCCTCGAGCCCGGGGCGGCCGTCGGCCCCTTCCACCTCGATGACGGCGTGCTCGTCGCAGGTGTGATAGACGCCGGGCGCCTCGGGACAGCTGTAGCCGAGCGACTGGATCTCGCCGCAGCCGTAGTAGGGGAGGACCTTGGCCCCGAACACGCGCGCGATGCGCTCGCCCCACACGTCGGGCATCAACTCGGCCGTCGGGAACACGGCGTCCAGTTGCAGCTTCAGGCCCGCCTGCTCGACGAACACCGCCAGTTGATGGCAGGCCGACGCATAGCCGACCAGGAACCGCGCCCCTGCCTCCTCGATCTCGGCGACGTACTCGGCGACGTTGCTGCCGGACAGCTCGAACGCGGGGAGGAACACCTTGCCGGCGAACCAGTTCTTGACCTTGTTGAAGCGGCGCGCCCGGTGTCCCAGCGAGCCGCCGAACAGCTGCGCCCACGGCATCCCGAGCTGCAGGCCGCCCCAGCTGAACCCCCGCCAGTAACACCCGCGCATCCACGGCGTGCCGTCGAGATCGCGCGGCACGTTCATGGGCAGGCCCGTGGTGCCGCCGGTCACCCCCCACTCGACCTCCTTGTCGGCGACGTCGCGCGCGCGCAGGTCCTTGGCGTGCTCGCGCAGGGTCGCCTTGTCCATGATCGGCAGCTTGGGGAGGTCCGCCAGGCCCTGGATGTCGGACGGGCGCACGCCTTTCGTGGCCATCAGCATCCGGTAGTGCGGGCTGGTCTCCCACATCCGCATGACCAGCCCGCGCAGCTTCTTGTCGCGCAGCTCCTGCAGCCGTTCTCGCGGCCAGCGCTCGCTCTCCCGGAGCAGCGCGAGGGCGTCCAGCAGATCGAACTCAGTGAGCCTCGAGCGAACCTGCCAGTGCAGGCGATAAACCTGCCCGCGTACGTCTCTGATCAGGTTGGCCGACAAGGTTCCTCCGGAGCGGACTGAATCCTACCATCCCCGCCCGAAGATCTCTGGTTCCTCGATTCGGGTTAGCCATACGCCGCGTCCCTAAACTGTCGGTGACGCTCAGGCTTCATATCCTTTGGCGCGCAGGTAGATAGCGATGGCCACGATCAAAAGGACGTCCATCACGATCACGTAGCCGACGTCGCGCCAGCGCCAGCGCAGCCGCCAGTTGGGCTCGTGCCGCCAGACGATGGATTGCACCGCCCCCACCAGGCCGACCTCGATCCAGAGCGCCACGTGATAGGTCAGCGACAGGAACAGCGCCGACGAAACGAGGCCGACCATGCCCGCCAGGGTGGCGAACGCCACCCCGCGCACCTCGGCCGCATCGGGTCGACCGGCGAAGTCGTTCTGAACCTGCAGGGTGATCTTGAACGCCATGTAGATGACGCAGGTGAACACCAGCAGGCCGATCGGTCCCATGTCCGCCAGCGCCAGCAGCACCGAGTTGTGCGCGGTCAGGTGGTGGTGGGCGGTGAACTGCCGGGCGCCCGCGCCGAAGATCGGGTGCTCGCGCCAGAGCGCCAGCGCCTCAGCCCAGCATTCCAGTCGCTCCTGCGTGGACGACTCGGCGCTGCGCCCGCCCAGCAGCAGCACGGGCATCGCCACGATCGCGGCGAGCACGCCGCCGCGCCACCGGAAGCGACGCAAGAAATAGACGCCGAGCGTGGCGATGAGAGAGATCTGGCCCGATCGCGAGCGGGTCATGATGTTGCAGGTGACGCAGATGGCCAGCGCCACGACGACCACCGCGATACCGGCCCAGTTGCGCCCTCGGCGGCGTCGACCCTCGAACCACCCGAACGCGAACGGGAGGCTCAGGCTCATCGCGAAGGCCAGCTCGTTCGGGTCCTGGAAGACGCCGCGGTAGCGGACGCGGCCCTCGACGGAGGTCGTGCCCATAACCCCCCAGTGCTCGCAGAAGTAGTCCTGCTCGTAGCCGATCGCCTCGCTGCAGTCCATGCGCTCCTTGCAAGGGATCATCTGCGGGCGGCCTTCGACGATGGGAAGCGCGGCGTCGCCGAATCCGGTGTTGTCGATCAGACAGACCTCCGGCCGCATTCCCTGATGGATGGCGATCACCGCGATCGCCAGCGTCACGACCAGGAGGGTGCGCGATACGAAGCGAAAGCCACGGATGGTCTGCACGCCCTGCGAGATGAAGAACAGCAGGCCGATCGGGCCGAAGAAGAAGGTGATGTTGAGGACCAGCGCGTCGGGGGCGTTGATGCCGATGGTCAGCAGCGCCCAGGCGAAGAAGACGAAACCGAACGCCAGGAACGGCGAGATCTTCGGGGCGCGCGTGACACCCAGGCGCAGATCCAGCACGTAGCCGAGCAGCCCCAGCCCGAGGATGATCGGGAAGGTGAT
>DATFXS010000754.1:0-6107 GCA_035315605.1 Polyangia bacterium | reverse complement strand
GGACAGCCCGCGGATCCCGACGGGGCCCGGCAGTTTCTGCGCGAGCGCCTCCAGGCCCTCGACTCGGTGATCCTGGTGGCCGAGAGGGAGAAGCGCCTGGCCGGGTTCGTGCAGCTCTACCCCTCGTTCTCGTCCGTCTCGATGAAGCGGCTCTGGATCCTGAACGATCTCTTCGTCGCGCCCGAGCACCGCCGCGGCGGCGTCGGCGCTGCGCTGCTGGCGGCGGCCGAGCATTTCGCCCGCGAAGACGGATCGAAGGGCCTGGTGCTGGCGACGCAGAAGACGAACGCGACCGCAAAGGCCCTCTACGAGCGGTGCGGCTGGAGGCCGGACGCGCTCTTCGACCACTACCTCCGGTTCTTCTAACCGCGCGATCGCCGGAGCTCGTTCGCCAGGACGGCGGCGCGCAACGGCGTGTCGATGAAGCGCAGTCCGACGCCCGCCGGTCGATCGTCGAGCTCGACGAACGGGCGACACCAGCGTACCTCGGCGAGCGCCGAGATGGGCTGCGCGTCACCGCGCAGATCGAGCGTCAGGGTCACCTTCTCGCCGACGGCGAGCAGCCGGATCGTCGCCACGAACACGCCGCCCGGGCCGATGTTCCTCGCCACGCCGCTGAACGAGGTGCTGCCTCCGCGAAGCTGAACCGGCACCTCCAGGGCGACGCGGTTCGCCCGCCCCATGTCGGTCCGACCGCCGTTGCGGTGTGTCTGCTCGCGGGGTGCGCTGGGCATGCCTGACCTCCGAAGCCTCTAGTGGCGCGGTCGCCGCGGAGGTTAGGTTTTCCGTCAGCGCTCGGGGCAGCGGCCCGTCGTTTTCGACGCGATCAGCGGGCTCAGCGTCATGAACACCACGCGCTCGCCGCGGTCGTCGACCTCGAGCGCCAGCCGCAGCGGGCCGCCCTCCGCGCAGTCGAGCCTGAGCGTCGCGCTGGCGCCCCCCTCGCCATCGAGCGGCGCGCCGACGGTGCACGCCTTGTGCTCGGCGCGCACCCTGTCGAACATCGCCTGGGTGGTCGGCTTCCTGAACGCGACGACGGCATCGTATGCGGCGACGTCCCAGCGCTGGATCAGCCCGGCGATGCGCGCCGCCGCGCGGGCCACGGCGGGCGACGGCGGAACGTCGCGCGAGGTCATCCGGACGTCCACGAACCGGCCGTCGGCGTCGATCTGCACCTCGTACTCGACGCGGCCGCGCTCGCAGGCGGCCGAGAAACGGCCGCTGAAGTCGTTCCGGATCTCGAGCGGCGTCGGATCCTTGCACACGCCGTGAATCTGTTTGACGCGCGCGGCATCGTGGGCGGTCTCGGCCGGCGACATCGCGTCGACGTACAGCTTCGCGAAGGCCTTCCGGTACTTGTCCTCGCGAAAGTCGGCGTACGTATCGACGAGGGCGCCCATCGCGCGCAGGAGGGCGGCGCTGGCACGCCGGGCGCGCGGCGCCACTGCCTTCGACTCGATCAGGATGTCGCGCGCCTCGATGATCAGATCCCGGTGGGGCGTATCGTGGTCGTTCGACAGCGACACGAGCGCGAATCCGCGGTCCGGGTAGATCTCGATCCCGGCCGAGTAGCCGTCGAGAGATCCCATGTGCCCGACATACTGCTCGAGCTCGCAGGTCTTGAACGCGTGCCAGGCGAGGCCGATGCCCATCGCCCACGCGCGCACGAGCAACGGATTCTCGGCCGACGGCTCGTGGAGCCCCGCCCAGAGATCGACGAGGCGCGTGGTGGCATGCGCCTCGCGCACCGAGCTGCGGCGCACAGGGCCGGTCTCCGGATCATCGCGCGGCGGGTAGGCCGCCAGCTGGAAGGACGCGTAGCGCGCCAGATCGCGCAGCGACGTGAAGAGGCCGCCCGTCGGCTCCATCGCGCCGAGCCGCCAGGGGACGATCTTCGTCGGGCCGCCGGCGCCCGCCACGTAGCCGGTCGCAAGCCGCCCCTTCGGAACATCCCGATCGTCCCAGTACGTCGAGCGCATCCCGAGCGGCGCCAGGATCTGCGTCGAGACGTAGTCGCGGTAACGCTGCCCCGACAGGCGCTTGACCACCAACCCGAGCAGCGCCACGCCGAAGCTCGAATAGCTGTAGGCCGTCCCCGGCGCCCACAACATCCCGACGTGCGGCAGGTCGTTGAAGAGCTCGCGTTCGGTCGGTTCGTGATCATGCTGGGCGTGCGAGAAGTTCCCGAACTGCGGCAGCCCCGAGGTGTGCGTCAGCAGCTGCCGGATCGTGATCGGCGCAGAGTCGCGCGTCGGGTAACGAAGCGCCCGCAGCTCCGGCAACCTCCGCGTGATCGGTTCGTCGAGCGACAGCTTGCCGGCGTCGCGCAGCTTGAGGATGGCGAGGCTGGTGAACGTCTTCGTGATCGATCCGATGCGAAACACCGTGTCGGCGTCGACGGGACGCTTGTCGTCGAGGTCGGCGACGCCGAACCCCTTCGCGAAGACGAGGTCGCCGTCCAGCACGACGCCGAACGCGAGCCCCGGTATCTTGCGCGCGGCCACCTCCGCCGCGATGCGCGCCTCGACCTTGGGCAGCGCGGCCAGCACCTTGGCCTTGCGATCGGGGTCGCGAAAGGCCTCGACGTCCGCACCCGCGCGCGCCGCCGTCAGCACCACCGCCGCGACGATGACGAGCGCGAGGAATTTCATTTTCATCAGATTCATTGTGTCCGCCGCCGCAGAGCAGGAATCATGCCCGCAAAATCGCTGGCCACAGCGGCAGGTTTCTGGGCGCGCCGCCGTCCGTCGAGAATCACCCGCGACTTTCTTGTCATGGCGAAGGTTCGGGTGAGGGGCTAACGTCGCTCTCCGATGAGACGGACGGCGTGGTTCGGTAGACCGACGCCATCCTTTCTAGCGGCGCTCGCCGTCACGATCGACGCGACTCGCGCGCGCGCAGGATCGTTGGCCTACGAAACTGCCGTGATGGCGGCGGATCGGCGAAGAGTACCGATCCTCGTCGCTCTTTGCGTCGCGATCGTACTCGGAATCACCGGCCATCTGTTTCTGCCCTCCCGCCCGGTTTGGGCAAAGCTCCGCCTTGGGTTTGCCGTCCCCTTCTTGTTGATGTCGACCTATTGGGTCGCTTTCGAGGGAGGGTGCCCTTTCGTCTGGCGGCGTGGCGGGATGTGGGAAGCGCGAGTCGACTTGCGGTTGGTCGCGGCGGCAGCAGCCGCGACCGCCGTTTCCCTTGGCAGTCTCTGGATCGCGTGGCGCCGGCGCTAAAGGATCTGGTGATCGAAGACCATTGCGGTGAGTGAGGTGATCTCACGTAAGCTCGTCACCGGTCGAGCCATGAAGACGGCGGCGCTTTTCTCGATCGCATCGCTGCTATTGGTGGCCGGCGCGCTCGGCGCCGGGTGCGGCGGCAGCTCGGGCGGTTACGCGGCGCTGGGCGTCGGCGGCAGCAACGGCGGCGGCGGAGACAACGTCGCGGGCAGCGACGGCGCGGTGGGCGACGGCGCCGCGGGCGCTGACGGCGGACTGGTCAGCGGCGCGCGGGTTTTCGGCGGCACGGCGAGGCTGCTCTACAACGGACCGTCGTGCACGCAGGAAGCGGGCGCGACCGGCGATCGCTGGTGCGCGTTCGTCGCCTTCACGGACCCCGTGGCGCAGACGCGCAGCCTCTACGTCTTCAACGCCTCGCGCGCCGCGTCGGGTGCGCCGGTGAGCTGCGGCGCGGGGAGCGGCGGCGCCGACCCCGACTGCCTGCTGCTGACGGCGGATCTCGGCGGCGACGGCGCCGGCCTACACGGCACCTTCTTTGGCGGGGATACGCTCGTCTACTACGAGTACCAGCAAGGGCCGCTGGCGCCGTACGTCTGGCGGCCCGGCATGACGCGGGGGCGGCTTCTCGCGACCTTCGTCGCCGGAGAGGACGCGCTCTATTGCACACCCGCGCCGCGCGGCACAGCGGTGCTCTGTGTGCTCCTGCCCGCGACCGATCCCGATCCGAACGTCAGCTTCGCAGATCTGCTGATCGGAAAAGCGGACGGCGCCGACGAACCGCTGCTGTCGGTCGCGGACAACGTCGTCCTGTCGAGCGCCGCCGACGCCGGTTTCCGCCCGACCTTCAGCTTCGGATTCCCGCCCGGCTCCGGCGATTACGTCGCCTGGACCACCCGCGACGGCGCCACCGGTCCCGAGACGCTGAAGCTGCAGACGGCCGGCGACGCCGCGAGCAAGACGACGATCGCGCCCGACGTCCATCAATGGAATGTTTCGCCCGACGCCGCGCGCTGGTTCTGGCTGAGCGGCACGCTCGGGACGGGCGTGGGCACGCTGCGGACCGCGCCCTTCCCGGGCGGGGCGAACCCGACCGACGTGCGCGGCGACGTGGCGGACTATGACATCTCCCCGTCGGACGCGAAGACCGTCGTGGCGCTGATCAAGAACGGCGGCCTGGTGGCGATCGCGGATCCGATCGCGGCCGGCGGCGAGCTGGTGCTGGACACCCCGGTCCAGGCGCTGCTGTCGATCGGCCCCGCCGGGCACGTCGCCTATGCCAAGACCCGCTTCGGCGGCAATTCGGGCGACCTGTACGTCACGAAGGCGGACGGCACGGGCGCGTGCGTGGTGGAGCCGGCCCGCCAGGTCCCGTTCGCGATGGTCAACTTCCTCCCCGGCGGGACCGCGATCCTGTCGGGGCGCGCCTCGGGCGACGCCTACGAAGCCAGCTACACGCGCCTGCGCGACTGCAACACGATGTCCATCGCCGCCGGGATCACGTTGATCGCGCCGATGGGCGATCGACGCGTCCTCTTCGCGGACCAGTACGACGACGCGACCGGCACCGCGACCTTGCGCATCCGCTCGGTGGGCAGCGACGACACCTTGACCGCGGCGGCGCCGATCCCGATCGCCGATCACGTCGACAGCTACTCGATCACGGCGGCGACCTCCCCGGCGCTTGTCTACACGGTCAACGCCAGCGGCCAAAGCGACGGCCTGTACGTCCGCGGATTCTCCGACTGATCGCGTCCGGGAACTCCCGGCCGTGGTCGTTGTCAGAGCCTTGTGAAGCGAATCGCGGTTTCCGCCGTCATCGGGCTGCTGGCGCTCGCGATCGCGCCTTCGCCGCGCGCGGCCGACAGCCTGGACGGAAGCCGCGGCCTGATCGAGGAGCGATCGCACGTCGTCAAGGTGACGCTGGCGCCCGGTCACGCCACGCTGGTCGTCGAGCGGACCATCGAGAACCTGGGCAAGCGCCACGATCAGGCCGACTGGATGATCGAGATCCCGGAGACCGCCGTGGCGACGCGCCTGCGCACCCGGGGTGTGCTCGACGGCAAGCCGCACTGGTTCGAGGGCGATCTCATGGAGGCGGAGGAGGCAGCGGCCAGGTACAAGGAGCTGACGGGGATCGGCGGCTACTACCCGAAAGACCCGGCGTTGCTGTCGTGGCGAACGCGGGGCTTGCTGGCGCTGCAGGTGTTCCCGGTTCCGCCGGCGGACCGCAAGACCGTCAGCTACACGCTGCAGATGCCGACCGTCTACCGAAACGGGCGCCACGAGCTGACGCTGCCGCCGCTGGGGCTGGCCGGCGATCCGGCCGAGGTGGTGCTCCGGTCGCAGCGGCCGGCGGATCGCATCTTCGTCGACGGCCAGCCGTTTCCAGAGGGCGCGAAGCTTCAGGGGTCGCCCGCGGAATACGATCTCGATGCCGGCGACGAGCCGCCGTCCGACGCCGGGATCATCGCGCTCGTGCCGGGCAGCGCGCCGACGCTGGGGGGCGCGCTGGGCGTCAAGCGCTTCGGTGACGATCGGGTGCTGGTTCACTATCGCGTCGAGGCCGCGCCCAGGGTCGCGCACGTGCCGCGCGACGCGCAGGTGGTGGTGATCCTGGACGGGTCGCGCTCGGTGACGGAGGACGTGGCCCGGGCCGCCATGACAGGCGCGGCAGCCACGCTTCGCCACTTCGAGGGCGCCGCCGTCGAGGTGCTGGCGTTCGATCGCCGCGTGCACGCCCGCTACGGCGGGCTGGTTCCGGTGGCGCAGGCGATCGCCGATCTCGAGACGCGCGAGCCCCATCGCGCCAACGGCAGCAACATCGACGCCGCGCTCGCACGCGCCGATCAGATCCTGGCCGCCGCGCCGGCGGGGCGG
>DATFXS010000753.1:0-5605 GCA_035315605.1 Polyangia bacterium | reverse complement strand
TCACGCTGACGCCGATGCTGGCATCGCGCCTGCTGCGGCTGCCGCCCGCGAGCGGGCGGCGCAAGACGCCGCTCGAACGTTTCTCCGACGCGTTCTACAAGCCGATCGAGCGCGTCTACCTGTCGATGCTCGGGTTCTTGTTGCGGGAGGGCAGCTGGCGCCGTCGCCTCCGGGAGGCGCGCGTCTGGTGGAAAAGTCTGCTCGCGTTCTTCCTCGATCGCCGCTGGCTGGTCGGAATTGCCGCTTTCGTCACGCTCGTCTCGATAGTCCCGCTGATCAAGCGCGTCCCCAAAGCCTTCCTTCCCAAGAACGACGAGGCGCAGTTCCAGATCGACGTGCGCCTGCCCGAGGGAACCAGCCTGGCGGCGACGCAGATCGCCGGCGAGCGCATCGCGCGCGAGGTCCGTCAATGGCCGGAGGTGACGACGACCGTGGCGTCCATCGGCGACAACCAGCAGAAGACGCCGAACCTCGTGTCGATCTTCGTCCGCCTCGTTCCGCCCGACGCGCGCAAGGTCTCCCAGGACGAGCTGCAGAACCGGGTGCGCAACGAGATCGTGACCAAGCTGCCCAAGGACTACCGCACCAGCGTGTCGGTGGTGGCCGCGTTCGGCGCGGGGTCGTTCAGCACCGCGACTGTGCAGTACGTTCTCAACGGTCCCAACGAAAAGCTCGTCCAGTACGCCGACCAGATCGTCGCGAAGCTGAAGGCCGTGCCCGGCGCCGTCGACGTCGACACGACGTTCGTGACCGGAAACCCGGAGCTGGTCGCCACGGTCAACCGCCGCAAGGCCGCCGATCTCGGCGTCAACGTGCTGGACGTCGCGCTGGCGTCGCAGCTGCTGATCGGCGGCGTCAAGGTGTCGCGCTATGAGGAGGGCGGCCGCGATTACGACATTCTGGTGCGGGCCGACGTCTCCGCGCGCGCCAGCGAGGAGGCGCTCAGTCAGCTGACCGTCGCCTCGTCTAAGCTCGGCACCGTACCGTTGCTCGACGTCGTCGATCTGAAGAAGGCCGAGGGTCCGTCCAAGATCGAGCGCTTCGCCCGCCAGCGGCGCGTGATGTTCCTGGCCAACTCCGCGCCCGGTGTCGGCTCGGGCGAGATCGGCGCGGCGCTCGAGAAGGCGGTCAAGGATATGAAGCTGCCGCCGGAGTACACCTTCGGGGCGTTCGGACAATCGAAGGAGATCAAACGGACCGGGCTGGCGTTTCTTTTCGCCTTCGGCCTGTCCTTCCTCTTCATGTACCTGATCCTGGCGGCCCAGTTCGAGTCGTGGCTGCACCCGATCACGATCCTGCTGTCGCTGCCGCTGACGGTGCCGTTCGCCCTGGTGTCGCTGATTATCTTGAAGTCTTCGCTCGACATCTTCACCATGCTCGGCATCTTGGTGCTGTTCGGTGTCGTCAAGAAGAACTCGATCCTGCAGATCGCGCACATCATCCAGCTGCGCGGCGAAGGACACTCGCGCTTCGATGCGATCATGCACGGCAACCGCGACCGATTGCGGCCGATCTTGATGACGACGTTCGCGTTCGTCGCCGGCATGTTTCCGCTGGTGACGTCGCACGGCATCGGCGCCGAATTCAACCGCGCCACCGCCGGTCCCGTCGTCATCGGGCAGCTCTTGTCCCTGCTGCTGACGCTGCTCGCGACGCCCGTCGCCTACACCTTGTTCGACGACCTGGGTAACGTGTTGCGCCGGCTGTTCGGGCTTCGCCCGCGCCCCGCCTCCGAGACAGGCGCCGACGAGATCATGGGGCCACCCCCGATTGCGGCGGGCGGCAATGGTCATAACCAATCACACGCCGAGGCCGCTCAGTGAGGATCCGAATATTGATTGTCGCTGTCGCGCTCCTCGCGACGGCCGCGCCCGCGCATGCCACGACGGCGGAGTCCGTGCGCGACTTGACGCTCGAACAAGCGCTGGAGATGGGGAAGAAGCGCAACAAGAGCATGGTCGCCGAGCAGGCGCGGCTCGAGCAGGCGCAGACGGCCCTGTCCTCTGCCTGGTCGCTCTTGCTGCCGACCATCGCAGCCCAGGGGCGGTACACGCGCAACTACCACGCCTTCAACTTTCCCGGCGCGGTCGTCACGGACCGGGCGGGGCAGCCCGTTCTCGTCCCAGGCGAGGTGCCCGACACCGCCATGCGGACGCCCGGCCTGCTGATCCAGCCGGTCAACCAGCTCGACGGCGCCATCAGCTTCAACGCGCCGCTCATCGTCCCGGCCGCCTACCCGGGGCTGAAATCGGTCAAGGCGAACATCGCGGCCTCGGAGGCCAACTACGAACTGTCCGAGACCAACGTTCTCTACGCGGTCGCGCAGTCATTCTATGCGGCGGCCGTCTCCGACGAGGTGCTGATCGCGCGGCGGTCCAACATCGACGTCGCGCGCGCCACGCTGGACAACGCCAAGACGCGGCTTGCGGCGGGGACCGTCACCAAGGTCGACGTCGACCGCGCCGAGCTGGCGCTGCTGCGGGCGGAGCAGCAGGAGCGCGAGGCGAGCCAGGGCCGGGACCAAGCGTATCGCGCGCTGGCGACCTTGATCCAGCTCGACGGACCGTTCCGGGCGGTGCCGCCGGAGGCGCTCGGCGCTCCGCCGGCCGAACAACCGCTCGAGAACGTCCTCAAGCTTCGGCCCGAGTTCCGGTCGCTCGACCTGACCGCCAAGGCCGCCGATCTGCAGGCGACGACCGACGCCCTGAAGTGGTCGCCGTCGCTGTCTGCGTTCGGCAACGCGCGCAAGTTCAACTACGACAACTTCAATCGCGATCGATACTCGTGGGCGGTCGGCCTCCAGCTCGACTGGGTCATCTATGACGGTGGCGCCCGCGACGCCCAGCGCCACCTCGCCGACGCGCAGGAAGCCGAGGCCGTGGCGCGCACGGCGGTACTGGCCGATAGCATCCGCGACGACCTCGCGAACGGGCGGGGCCTGGTCAACACGAAACGGCAGGGTGTGTTCGCGGCGACCCGCGCCGTGGAGCTGGCCAAGGAGACGATCGACCTCGTGCGCACGCAGTACGAGGCGGGCACCGTCACGCAGGTCGACCTTCTCGGGGCGCAGGACGCGCTGGTGGGCGCCCAGGAGGCGCTGGCCCAGTCGCGCTTCGACCTCGCGGTCGCGGACCTGACGCTGCGCAAGACCGCTGGCACCTTCCCGCCCCGCTGACCGGGAACTTTCCCGGCCCGCGATTGTCTACCGATAAACAGGCGGACTTTCGCGGTTGCTTCCTCCGCCGGGGGGTAGGTCCATGGGCTCTGGCATCCACGTCGGCATCGACCTCGGCACCAGCAATTCGGCCGTCGCGCTCTTCGACGGCGACTCCGTCTCGGTCGTCGCGAACGCCGCCGGCGAGACTCTGACGCCGTCGGTCGTCCGGATCGACGGGCGCGGCCGGCGGACGGTCGGCCGGCGCGCGCACGCGGGCCTGGAGGCCGATCCGACCAACACGCACGGCGAGTGGAAGCGTCTGATGGGCACGGCCGAGCGGCTGGCCTTCGAGGCGTCCGGCGCGGCGCTGCTGCCCGAGGAGCTGTCGGCGGAGGTGATCGCGTCGCTGGTCGGCGACGTGCGCGACGCGGCCGGGTTCGCCCCGCGCGCGGCGGTGATCTCCACGCCCGCCCTGTTCGAGCTGCCGCAGAGCCACGCCACCGCGCGGGCCGGGCGCCTGGCCGGGCTCGAGGAGGTCGTGCTGATCCAGGAGCCGATCGCCAGCGCCATCGCGGCGGGCTGGCGCGCCGGTGACGACGGCGCCTGGCTGGTGTTCGATCTCGGGGGCGGAACGCTGGACGTGTCGCTGCTCGAGACGACGGATGGCCGGCTGCGCGTCGTGGACCACGCGGGCGACAACTTCCTGGGCGGCAAGGACATGGACGCCGCGCTGGTGGCCTGGGCGATCGCCCGGCTGGGCCGGGAGGGCGCGGCGCTGGAGGCCGCGCGGGCGCTCCCGGACGGACGGCGCGCGCTGGCGCGGCTGCGCGCCGCCTGCGAGCAGGCCAAGATCGCGCTGTCGCGCGCGGAACACGCGACGATCGTCGCGGGCGACCGCGAGCTCGACATCACGCGCGACGAGCTGGATTCGCTGACGGCGCCGTTCATCGCGCGCGCCCTCACGGCGGTGCGCAACCTCCTGGCCAAGAATCAGCGCACGGCTGACGAGATCGCGCGCGTGGTCCTGGTCGGCGGGCCGACGCTGATGCCGGGGCTGCGCGGACGCGTCGGCGCCATGTTCGACGGGCGCATCGCCGCCGGGGTCGATCCGATGACCATCGTCGCGCGCGGCGCGGCCCTGTATGCGGGCAGCCTGGGCCTCGACGCGAAGCCGGCGCCGCGCGCGCCCGCGACCGCCGCCGGCCTGGCGCTGCGCATCGAGCACCCCTCGGTCACCGCCGATCTGGAACCGTTCGTGGTCGGCCGCTGCTTGCCGGCGGCGAACCAGACGCCGCCCGCGCGCGTCCGGATCGAGCGCGAGGACGCAGGGGGCGGCGTGGACGGGCAGGGTACCGACGCCGTGCTGTCGGCGGAAGGGAGCTTCGTCGTCCAGGTGCGCCTGGAGCGGAGCCGGCGCAACCGGTTCCGCGTCCGCGCGTTCGACCGCGCCGGCGCCGAGGTCGCGCTGGCCACGCGCACGTTCGCGATCGTGCACGGCGTGTCGATCGGCGACCCGCCGCTGGCGCGCGCCATCGGGGTCGCGCGCGCCGACGATTCGACGCAGGTCTACTTCGCGAAGGGGACGCCGCTGCCGGCGCGCCGGACGTTCGCGCACCAGACGGTGCGGGCGATCGCGGCCGGCAGCAATGACGACGCGCTGGCGATTCCGATCGTGCAGGGCGAGTCGCAGCGCGCCCACCGCAACCGGCTGATCGGAATGCTGCAGCTGCGCGGCGTCGCGCGCGACCTGCCCGCCGGCAGCCGCATCGAGGTGACGCTGGAGCTGGATCGTTCGGGCCAGCTCGCCACCCGCGCCGACGTTCCGGGCATCGGGCAGACGTTCGAGGACGTGGCGTTCGTGCTGGTGCCGACGGCGACCGTGGAGACGGCGGAGCGCCAGCTCGCGGCGACGGGCCGGCGGGCGGCCGAGGTGCAGCGGCGGACGTTTCAGCTGGGCGTCGCGGCCGCGGCGCAGGCGATCGGCGACGTGTCGGCGCTGCTGGCGGAGGCCGAACGCGCGCTGCCGGCCGCCCGCGCGGGCGACGTCGACGCCGCCCAGAAGCTGCACCGGCTGCTGACGGACGTCGACACCGCGCTCGACGACGCGGAGGCGCTGCTGGAATGGCCCGATCTCGACGAGGAGGCGCGCCGCTGCAAGCTGACGTACACGCCGCTCGTCGCCCAGTGGGGGACGCCGGCCGAGCAGCAGCTCTACGAGCAGGAGCTGCAGGCCGCCAGCCACGCGCGCAAGCGCAACAACGTCGCCGAGCTGGAGCTGCACCTGGATGCGATGCGGGCGCTCGGCCGGGCCGCCTATTCCCGCGACCCGCGCTCGATGGCGGACGCCATCGACTGGGCGGCCGCACACGTCACCGAGGCGATGGACGTGAGCGCGGCGGCGCGCCTGCTGGACCGCGCCCGCGCGTTGCAGGCGCTGGGACCGGCGGG
>DATFXS010000752.1:0-7345 GCA_035315605.1 Polyangia bacterium | reverse complement strand
GGTCGGCGTGCTCTTGCCGCCGAAGAATCCTCGAACGCCGAAGCCGAGAATGAAAACGCCGGCACACACCAGCATGAACATCCACTTCGGCAGGCTCAGCGCGCCGACGAAGAAGCCGGGCTCCGTCTCGGTCGTCGCCTTGCCCGACGGCGGCGGCACCTGCAGGGCAGGCATCGCGGCGCCGGTCGGGCGTCCCGAGTACGGCGTGCCCATCGGCGCGGGGCCGAGCCGCGACGCGAACGGCGACGTCGACGGCGCCGGAATCGTCGTCTGCGGAGGCGGGTAGGGCGTCGGCAGGCGCGACCCGAAACCGTCGCGGCCACCCGTCGGTGGGCGGCGCGGATTCAACAGGCCGGACAGGCCGGTCGAATCGGCCGGCTTCATGAACGTCGCGGTCGCGACGCCGTCGCCGGGGCCATCGTCGTCCTGGCCGAGATCGTCTTCTTCTTCCTCGATCGCGCCGCCCGCGCTGATCACCTCGTCATCATCGTCCAGCTCGTCGTCGAGGCTCTCTTCTTCTTCATCTTCAGCCTCGGGATCGGCGAACTCGAGATCATCGCCGTGGTTCGACGCGGCCGGCGGCGCCGAACGTCGCAGCGCCTTCTCGCGTTCCAGGCTGGCCTGCGCCGAGAGCGCCGTCGTGACGTCATCCAGCGTCTCGGCGGCCTTCATCGCCGCCTCGGCCGGCTCCACCTTCGTCTCTTCTTCGTCGTCGTCGGTGATCGACGGCCGATCCAGCGCATCCAGCACGGCCAGCGGATCGGAGGCCGGGGCCGACGGCGCCAGCACGGTGATCTCCTCGTCGTAGCTGATCGAGCGGGTCTCGTCGTCCATCGAGACGCCGGACGCGCTGCTGGCGGTGACGCCCGGTAGCGGGAGCGAATGCACCGGCACGCCCAGCAAAGTTGGGGCGCGCTGGCCGGTGAGCGGCGCCGGGGTGCCGCCCCCCCGGAGGGTGGGGTGCGGCGTCCGCGAATCCGCCTCGATCGTGACGTCTTCGGTCGCTTCGACCGTCACGTCTGCCGAAGGATCGACGGTGATGTCGTCCGCGTCGTCCTCGTGTTCTTTCGTGATCTGGTCGGCTTCCGGGTCTTCGGCGGGCCCGCTGGCCGCCAACCCCGAAGGAGGCTTGGTCGTCATTTCGCCCACATCACTCCTAGACGGGCAAGGTTCCCCGGTTTTCGCTTGAAAATCAAGCGCCGGGCGGCCCGCGACGCGCCTTTGACACCGGGGGCCGGCGTCTCTATGGTGCCGCGCCGTGAGGAAAAACCCGCCTGCCCGTGCCCCCGGCGTCCGCGTCCGCGTAGGGCAATACCGCATCCCGCCCGACATTGCCTCGCGGGTGCGCGCCGGCCACCCCTGGGTGTTCCGCGACGCGTTGGGCGCGCGGGGCGTCGCCGAGCCGACCGGCTCCATCGTCGAGCTGCTGTCGGGCAACCGCGACTTCGTCGGCCGCGGCTACGTCGACCAGGACCACGCCATCGCCGTCCGTCTGGTCGCGCGCGATCCGGCCACGGATGTGGCGCCCGGGACCGGCACGATCGCGGCGCGGTTCGAACGCGCGGCCGAGCTGCGTCGCACGCTGTTCGGCGGGTCGTTGCCGCAGGCGATGCGCGTATTCGTGGGCGAGAGCGAGGGATTGCCCGGCGTCACCGTCGATCGCTACGGGGACTTCGTCGTCGCGCAGTGGTTGTCGGCGGGCGCGCTGCCGTGGCGCGACGAGCTCTACGGCGCGATCGAAGCCTGCTGGAAGCCGCGCGGCATCTACGAGCAGCGGCGCGTCCGGCCGCTGGCGGGCGGCGGGCCGCCTGAGCCTGCGGTGCGTGCGCGCGGCGACGAGGCGCCGGTCGAGCTGGTGATCGAGGACGGCGGCTGTCGCTTCGGGGTCGACGTGACGGCGCCGCTGGGCGTCGGTCTGTTCCCGGACATGCGGCTCGGATGGGCCGCGGTGGCGGCGCGGGCGGCCGGTAAGCGTGTGCTCAACCTTTTTTCATACACGGGCGCGTTCTCCGTGCACGCCGCCAAGGCCGGCGCCGCCGAGGTGGTCGCCGTCGACACGGCGTCGAAGGCCCACGCGCGCGCGCGCCGCAACTTCGAGCTGTCGGGTCTGGCGAGCGCGCACCACGAGACGCTGACTGCCGACGCGACGAAGACGCTGGAACGGTTCGCGTCGCGCAGTCGATTCTTCGACGTCGTCATCTGCGATCCGCCCACGTTTTCGCACGGGCCGGCGGGGCAGTTCTCGGTCGCGCGCGATCTGACGCGGCTGGCGGGCGCCAGCGCGGCCGTGCTGGCGCCGGGCGGCTTCCTGCTGTTCGCCAGCAACGCGACCAAGCTGTCGTCGGCCGAGCTGGACCGCGCGCTCGCGGAAGGCGCCGCGTCGGTGCGCGCCGAGCTGCGCATCGTCGAACGGATCGGCCTGCCGCCGGACTTTCCGGTCGCCCCCGGCTTCCCCGAGGGCAACTACCTCAAGCTGGCAATCGCGATCCGCGTTCCGTAGTCCGCGTCCCTGGCAACGTTGCCGGAGGGATCGCGTGCGCGGGTGCGTGATCGATCAGCCGCGGGTCTTCTCGGGGCGGTTGCCGCGGGCCTTCACCTCTTCGAGGTAGCCCCGGACGGTCCCTTCGACGTTCTCGTTGAAGTGAACCTGGCCCTTGGCGATCTCGCGCAGCGACGTGACGGCTGGCTTGTTGGTGCAGACGACGAGCGGCCGCCCGCCGTTGGCGAGTTGACGCGCCCGCTCGGCGGCGAGAATAACCAGCGCGAACCGGTTGTTGACCTTCTCGAGACAATCTTCGACGGTGACGCGAGCCAAGGTGCCCTCCGAAAAAATCAGGAAAGTTGAGCCATGGAAGCCGAGGCCGGCAACCAAGGCGACGCAGTCTAGCCGTGTCGCTGCCGATGTCAAAGCGCGCCACGGACAGGAGAAAATCCGGAGATTCACAAGAGAAAAGCTCGAGCGTGCGGTTGCAAACGCGCGGGCCGGCTTCTAGACTCGATCCATAATAATTTGCCGTGCTTCCTTCTGGGGAGGAGGGGTGCGGAAGAAAGCGCGAATCGATGGCAATTACGGTGAACTGGAGTGATCTGGAGATCGCTTTCGAGCGAAATTCTCCGGATCAGGAGAGCTTCCTCGACCTTGAGAACGGGGACCTGCTCTCGATCGTGGAGGGAGAGCCCGACGCCGCCGCGCGGCGCGCCCGGGTCGCGTCGAACCCGGAGCGGTACCTGCGTATCGATCCGGCGTCGTCGCGGGAGCAGTACCGCTGGATGGAGCGCTTCGTCTCGTCGGTGTCGGATCAGCCGCTGCGCGAGCGGTTGCTGATCGCGATCGACGGGAAGGGCGCGTTCCGGCGGTTCAAGGACGTGCTGCTGGCGTTCCCGGCCGAGCGCGAGCGCTGGTTCGCGTACCGGTCGGAGCTGCTGCATTTCCACATCCAGACGTGGCTGGACCACATGCGCATCGAGGTGGCGAACCAGCCGCCGTGGGGCCACGTGGCTCAGCCGGCCGAGCCAGCCGAGATCCCGCGGGTGGTTCCGTCGGGCGAGGCGCCGGGCGAGATCTTGCGGCGGCAGGCGCGCGATCTGCTGGACGAGATTCCAGCCGCCGAGTTGCCGCCGGCGCTCGCGTTCCTCGAGTTCCTGCGCGATCGCGGGCCGAGCTCGCTGTTGGGCGCGACCGCGGCGCCGCGCCGGCCGTCGTCACTCGAAGACGACGAAGACGACGACGAAGAAGACCGCCCCGAACCGGCCCACGCCGCCCGCTAGTCGCCGGCCCCTCACCCTAACCCTCTCCCCGCTCCGCGGGGCGAGGGGATCAGATCTTTCTCCCTCTCCCGCTTGCGGGAGAGGGTGGGGGTGAGGGCAGCGTCAGCCTTCGGCGACGGATTTCTTCTGCGCCGCGGTGACGGCGGTGAGGGGCGGCGTCCAGATCCAGCCGTCGCGCAGGCGCGCGGCCTCGTCGCGTGCGCTCGTGTACGCGGGAAGCGACCACCCGTCGCGCGCCCACAGGAATCCGGTGAACGCGCAGATCACCGCCTCGAACAGGTGATCGCTCTGGACGCAGCGCTCGCGCCAGACGCCGGGCCCGAAGCGCAGCTGGTCGGACAGCGATTCCAGAACCCGCGCGCGCGTCTCGCGCTCGCGCAGGTGCTTCTTGAACGGCGCGCCCAGGCCCAGCGCGACCAGCGTCGCCTTCGGATAGGCCTCGATCAGGTTTTCGTTGAGCGTGAATCGGTCGGCCAGCGCGCGCACCAGGTGGGCGGCGCGCGCGGCCAGCGGGCCGGTCCCCTGGCCCAGCCCCTCGCGGGCGGCGATGCCGACGCTGCACGCGAGGAACACCTCAGTCGTGCGCTGCGTGTACGGCGTGATCGACGGCTTGCCGCGGCGCATGTCGCGGCCGCCACGCGCCGGGGACGCGTCTTCCAGCTGGCGGGCCTCCGCCGCCTCGGCGGCGAGCGCGCGCATCTCGACCACGGACGGATCGACGCACAGCTGTTGCCCCGGGCAGACCGGAACCGTGCAGCGCAGGCAGGGCGGCAACGTCAGCGGCGCGTCGATGCAGAGCAACGTCTCGTCGCCGTAGCCGCGGATCGTGTCGAGCAGCGTCGGGTCGTAGAACGGCGGCGCGCCCGTTCGCGGCGCGATGTCCACCACGGTCGCGCTGCGGCCGTCCACCCGAAGCGTGGCGAGCGCGGTCTTCTTGCTCTTTCCACCGCCGAGGTCGACGCCGAGTACGTGTTGAAACTTGCGCTGCACGCTCCGGTCAGCGTGCGGTATCCCGTCGAGCACGTCAAGACGCGCCGTCGCCGGCACGCTTTGACATGACGCGCTTCCGTCGTATCCTTGCAGTAACCACGCCGGGACCGGCGCTGCCGGCCTGGACGGAGGTGAAATGATGCGCCGGATCCTCTTCAAATCGAAGATTCACCGCGCCACGGTCACGCAGGCCGACCTCGATTACGAGGGGTCCGTGACGATCGATGCCGCATTGATGCGGGCGGCCGACATCCTGCCATACGAGAAGGTGCACATCTGGAACCGCACCAACGGCAGCCGGCTGGAGACGTACGCGCTCGAGGCGCCGGCCGGGTCGGGCGTCATCTGCGTGAACGGCGCGGCGGCGCACCTGGCGCGTCCCGGCGATCTGGTGATCATCGCGACCTTCGCCGAGGCGAGCGACGACGTGGAGGCGCGCAACTGGAAGCCGATCGTCGTCCACGTCGACGCGCAGAACCGGATCGTGCAGATGCAAGGGCAGGGCGACGACGGGGCGGACGAGATCCCGGGCCCCCAGCGGCGCTTGCGCACGATCTGATCGGATCCTCGTGTCGCGCCTCGAGGCCCTGAAGAAGTTCATCGCCGCGCATCCGGCCGATCCGTTTCCGCGCTACGGGCTGGCGCAGGAATACAAGAACGCCGGTCGGTTCGCGGAAGCGCGCGCCGAGTTCGAGACGCTGATGCGCGATCACCCCGACTACACGGCGGCGTACCTGCACGCGGGCAACGTTCTGCTCGAGCTGGGCGAGCGCGAGGCCGCGCGCGCGATCTTCGAACGCGGGGTCGAGGTCTGCCGTCGTCGCGGCGACGGTCACGCGATGAGCGAGCTCGAAGGCGCGCTGTCGTCGTTCGCCGAGTGATCGTCGTCGCGCATTCGTCATTTCTCGTCGGGGACGTCCCCTAAAGGCGAGTCCCAAATTGTGTTGCGCTCCGTTGCGCGGCCGCCACGCGTGCACAGAGTGACGAACGCACGCCAACACGAAGCCCAGCAGGCTGCGACGGGGGTCGCAGCGGGGAGGCCACGACGATGGGTTCCAAGAACGAGTTGACCAGAAAAGATTTCCTGACGCTCACGTTCACGCTGATCGGCACGACCGCGGTCGCCGCGAGGTGCAGCAGCAGCAACAACACCTCCGACGGAGGAGTCGGCGGCCACGGCGGCACGACCGGTGCCGGCGGCACCAGCCATGCGACCGGCCAGGGCGGCGCAGCCGGCCACGGCGGCGCGGCGGGAACGTCCAACGGCGGCGGCGGCGGCACCAGCGCAGCCTCGTGCACGGATCCGCTGCCGGACATGCAGGTGGCGGACACGACCGGCCACACGCACACGGTGATGGTCGCCGCGAGCACGCTCAACTCGACGAGCGCGCAGACGTTCACCACCAGCGACCCCGTCACCGGGCAAAGCACCACCAGCCCGCACATGCACATGATCACCCTTCAGCCGGCCGACCTGACCACGCTGAAGGGCGGCGGCATGGTCACCGTGATGTCGACGGTCATCCTGTCGCACGGACACATGTTCACCGTCATGTGCCACTGACCGGCGCGCGCGCGTTCGGGAACGGACGCGCGCCTACGGCCCGCCCGAGATCGGCCAGCCGTCGGCGTCCCAGGCCAGCTCGGCGATGCGCAGCGTCGCCGTCCCGTTCTGGCCGGAGGGCGCCGTGAGCGCGTGATAGATGTTGTACGTCTTGTTGTTGTAGACGATGACGGCGTTGTGGCCCGGCGCGCTCCAGCTGCCGTTGCCTTGCACCAGCAGCGTCCCGCCGCCCGACTTCAGCAGCGCGGTCCCGGCCTTGTCCGTGTAAGGGCCGGTGACCGACGTGGAACGGCCGACGCGGATGTTGTAGTCGTACGCGCCGTTGCAGCAGGCGCCCCACGACGAGAAGAGATAGTAGTAGCCGCAGTTCTTGAAGATCCAGCCGCCCTCCAGGCTGCCGCGGCCGTTCGCGCCGTCGGCGATCGCCGTCGGCGCCGCCGTGTCCGCTCGTGCGCCGGTCGTGTCCAGCTTGATGATCTTGAGGCCGCTCCAGAAGCTGCCGAACTCGAGCCAGGGTGTGCCGGCGTCGTCGATGACGACGTTCGGATCGATGGCGTTCCAATTGTCGTTCTCGCCCATGTTCGAACAGATCACCGTTCCCTGATCGGCCCAGCTGCCGCTGGCGATGTCGGCCTTGGTCGCGTGGCCGATGCACGAGACGTTGCTGCCGAACGTCGATGCCGCGTAATAGAGGTGGTACTGGTTGCCGAAGAACGAGATGTCCGGCGCCCAGAGGTTGGTGGCGCCCGGAACCAGCTGGGCGACCCAGGCGGGCCGCGGGTTCAGCGGCGCGCTCGCGTTCTGCCAGCTGGTCAGGTTCGTCGAGGTCTTGGCGCTGAGGCCGGTCGCGAAGAGATAGATGGTGCTGCCGACGACCATCGCCGCCGGATCGTGCGCGCCCAGGCTGCCCGACAGCGTGAGCGCCTGCGGCGGCGACGCTGCATCGTAGACCGAGCCGACGCACGCCGTCTGTCCGCCGGTCCCCGGGCCCGCCCCTGCCGCTCCGCCGACGCCGGTCCCCGA
>DATFXS010000751.1:0-12307 GCA_035315605.1 Polyangia bacterium | reverse complement strand
CGTCGGCGTGCTGGCCGCGGAGCACGGCATGAGCCGCAGCGCCTACAGTCATTTCTTCCGCGCGCGGACCGGGACGTCGCCCGCGCACTTCATGACGGAGATCCGGATCCAGGAAGCGGAGCGCCTGCTGGTGACGACGCGCCAGCCGATCGCCGAGATCGCCGGTGCCTGCGGGTTCGCCGACGCGACCCACTTCGGCAAGGTGTTCCGCCGCCTCCGCCACCAGAGCCCGGCCGTCTACCGGCGCTCGCTCGCGTGAGGCACGGCGCCGGCCGTCAGGGGCCGAACCGGCTCTGCAGCATGTCCCAGAGGCGGGCCTTCGCGAGCGGCGCCGCGATCTCGGTGACGACCCACGCGTTGCCGGTCGCGTTCGGCGCCAGCGGCGGCCCTTGCGCCGAATCGAAGCCGCCCGTCGTGTCGGGCGCGGAGCGCTGGACGGCGGCCGCGAACGCCGGCAGCCCGACGGCCAGCACGGCGATCTGATCGGACGCGTTCGGAATCGATTGGAGGTTGGGTTGCTTGTCCTTCATCCAGGCACCGAACGCGTTGTTCGGCAACGTGCCGAGGTCGGACGTCGCCACGTCCGTGCTCTGGTCGTAGTAGGCGCTGACCTGGATGTATCGGAATCGCTGCGCGACGATCCAGTCCGCCCACGCGTCGAGATCTCCGTTCGGACCGTTCATGGCGGCGCTCGGCGTGCCGAGCTCGCCCAGCGCGGCGACGACGACCACGCGATCGACCACGCTGTGATCGATCAGATAGGCGTCGGCGACCATCGTCAGCGGCGCGCCAACGGCGAGGACGACCGGCCGATTCGGCTGCGCGAGCTGCTGCGACAGCGTCACGATCCGGTTCCCGCCCGCCGAGTTGTTGGGCACGGTCGATTCGATCTGGCCGTCGGCCGGCTTGGCCAGCGGCGGGTCGTCGCTCATGGTGACGTCGGGAAGGTTCTTGAGGCCGCTGTCGCGCGCCGCCTTCACCAGCGCGGTCCAGCCCATGGCGTTGGCGGAGGCGCTGCCCCAGTACTTGCTGGTGCCGGCGATGATGCCGGCCAGCGGCGACCCGCCGCTGTTCGCCAGCAGGACCGCGTATTCGCCCGCCCAGTTGTCGCTCCAGTTGTCGTTGACGACGATCATCGCGTTGCGCTGGTCGACGGGGAGCAAGCCCGGCTTGTCGCGCCCGGCGTCCAGCGTTTCGCTGCACCCGACGGCGGCCAGGATCACCCCCAGGCAGAGCGGGGCGGACCGCTGCATGACGGTCACGGCTCGGAGGCCGGCATCTGACTGACTGCCGGCAACAGAACGCTGCGGGGGAATCGCGCCCGGAACGCCTTGGCCGCGCGCCGCGCCTCCTCCGTCCGGCCGAGCCCCGCCAGAGCCTTCACGCGCAGCGCCTCCCGCTCCTCCGCGAGGCGACCGTCCTTGAACCGGCGGGCGTGCTCCGCGATCGGCGCCAGCGCAGCCGCGTACGCCTCGCGCGCGACCGCCGCGCGCGCTTGCCGCAGCAGGTGAAGCTCGGCGCGGGCCGCGTCGGCCTTCGACAGCACCGGTCTGTCCGCGTCGGGCGGCGGCGCCGGCAGCTCCTCGGCGGCCGGCGCGGGCGGACCCGGCGCCACAGGCGGTTTCGCGATCGGTTGGACGGGCGCGACAACCGGCTGAATGATCGGCGGCGCCAGGTGGACGCGGATCTCGTAGGCGGCGGCCCCGACCGTCGCGCCGCCGACGCAGATCAGCGCGGCCACGGCGGCCCATCGCGTCCGCGGGACGGGCGTCGGCATAGCGGCGCGGGTCGCGGCGCCGGCCACCAGCGCCGCGCGGGCGCGGGCGAGCGCGCGGGCACGCACGCTCGCGGGCAGGGGCGGGATCTCGCGCTCGTGATCGAGCAACGCGTCGACGTCGGGCGGAAGGGGGCGCTCGCTGCTCATCGCGCGTCTGCCTCCTTCAGCAGCCGGCGCACCGCGGCCTCGAGCTCGCGCCGCGCCTTGCGCAGCCGCGAATAGACGGTGAACAGCGGGATGTCGAGCACCGAGGCGACGTTCCCGACCGAGACGTCGTCGATGTCGTGCATGACCAGGACGGCGCGCCTCGGCAGCGGGATCCGTTCCAGCGCGGCCAGCACCAGCGCGCGCGCCTGCTTGCTCTGGAGCGCGTCGTCCGGCCCGGGTCCCACGTCGCCCACCTCGACCACGCCGAACGCCACCTCGCGGCGGCGCTTGCGCTCGTAGGCCGACGCGATCCGGAACGAGATCCCGAACAGATAGGGCCGCAGCGGGCGCTGTTGATCGTACTCATTCCAGGATCGCCGGAGCGCCAGGAACACCTCCTGCGCCAGATCGTCGACCTCCGACGGCGCCGTCCCGAGGCGCCGCAGCGTCCGGTAGACGTAGTCGAGCTCCCGCTGGAACGCGTCCAGGCAGGCTTCGTCGGCGGAAGGCCCTGGTGCCGGCGAGGGGACGAGGCGCAGATGACTCACGACAGCAACCCAATTTTAGATTGCTTCGAGGGCGCCGGTCTTGTCAGAAAATCTCGCTTCAAAAACGTACCCCTACATCCACGCTGATCAGGGCTCCTACGCGGGGCGTCGTCCAGACGGTGGCCTGGTTCAGCGTCACGTGGGACGGCGAGAGCATCACCAGCCCGTCGACGTGGGCGGTTCCGAAGGTGCGGTCCCCGAAGTCGCGCGTCGCGGCGATCCGCGCGCCGACCTGTGAGAACCACCCGACGGGTGACGCCGGGACGTCGACGCCGAGGCCGCGCGCCCGCAGCACGCCCGTCACCGCCGTGGCGCAGGCCGCGAGCGGTCCCGCGTGGCCGCAGGCGGCGCCGCTGGCCGCGAAGCGGAGCAGCGAGAAGCCGCTGCCGTCGGTCTGGTGCTGCGTCGACGGCAGCGCGCCGTCGACGGCAAGCTCCAGAGACAGCCGGTCGGCACGGCCGCCGACGAAGAGACGCCCGACGCCCGTCGGCTGAGGCGTCATCCCGACCGCCAGCGCCGGGCCCAGGCCGACGGACATCTTCACGTGCCGGGCAGGTGGTGGCGGCGGCGGGGGCGGTCGTTCGACGACGACGGGTGGCGTGGCGGGGGGCGGCGGGGGAGGGGGCGGCGGTGGTGGCTCCGGAACGGGCGCCGCCAGCGCCGCCAGCAGCTGGATCTGGACCGCGACCGAGAACGCCAGGCTGGCGACGATCTCGCGGCATTCCGGCCGGCGTGACGACAGCTTGCGCTCACCGACCCAGTTCCCCTCACCGTCGGTCCACCGGATGCGCCCTTCGAAACCGACGTCCTTGCGCGCGATCTGCACGGCCACCCGTCGATCGGCGGCGGGGCGGAACGGATCGTAATGAAGCTGGCGCGCGACGCTGGCGCGGAACTCGTCGGCGTCGGGACACGCGGTCCCGTCGGCAGGGGTCTCGTAATCGAGCGCCACCATGGTCTGCGCGGCGGCGCGGGCGTCGGCGGCGGAGAAGACGCCAATCGACCAGGCCGCGACGGCAGCGAAAACGAAGGCGTGTCGGCCCGGCACCACGGGTGATACTGGCACGACCGTGGCGCCTTTCGCGCCACGACTTTTCGTGACAAGGACGCCTCCGACGGGACAAACAGACCTGCGCGCCTCGCGTGGCCGCGCGTCTGCCGCCGTCGCGTCGCTGGTGATCGTCGTCGGAGGCGCCGCAAGATCGGCGCGGTCGGAGCCAGTGCCCGAAGACAGCGGCCCGCCGGTGCTCGGGCAGCTCGAGCAAGAATCGGTCGGCGACGCGCTGGCGCGGCTGGGCCTGGCGATCGATCCGGCGCCGCAGGGAAAGATCATCGGGCGCATCCACGTCGTCGCGCACGAGGTGTTCTCGCCGCGCGACGGGCGCCTTCAGTGGTTCAACCTGTTTCATCGCACGACCCGCCCCGGGGTTCTCGGACGCGAGCTGCTGCTGGCACCCGGCCAGCTGTACGACGAGGCGCTGATCGACGAGAGCACGCGCAACATCCAGTCGCCGCTGCCGTTCGTCGTCGCCGGGCGGCAGCTGTGGCCGCCCGACCTCTCCAGCGTCGTCGCGATCGTGCCCGTCCGTTCGCCGATCCCCGGGCACGTCGATCTGCTGCTGGTCACGCGCGATCTCTGGAGCCTGCGCTTCAACAGCGACTTCGAGTTCCAGCAGAACGCGCTGACCCTGTTCGAGACGTCGCTGTCGGAGAACAACCTGTTCGGGTGGCGCAAGTTTCTGTCGCTCGGATTCGGGTTCGATCAGGGCGCGTATCACTACGGCCCGACCTACGTCGATCCGAACATCCGCGGCACGCGCCTGACGCTCTGGACGTCGGCGATCCTGTACGGGTCGCGCGAAACGGGGCACTTCGAGGGCGACGCGGAGCTGGCGTCGCTGCACTATCCGCTCTATTCGCTGGCGTCGCGGTGGGGGGCGGGCGTCGACGTCCGCCACCTGAACGTCGTCACGCGCGTCTTTCAAGGAAACGATTTGCGGCGCGTCGATCTCGCCGCCACGCCCGGCCTCGAGCAGATCCCGTACGAATACCGAAAGCGCAGTGTCACCGTGGACGCCAGCGTGGTGCGGTCGTTCGGCGCGGCGGTCATCCAGCGCGTCACCGGCGGCTATCTGCTGGACAGCCGGCGCGCGGAGGTGCTGTCGGATTTTCCGGGCGACGCGGCGGCGGCGCGCCTGTTCCTGGCCGAGTGGGCGCCGACGGCCGAGCGCCGCTCGGAGCCCTACGTCGCTTACGAGCTGTTCACCCCGCGCTACGCGGTGCTGCGCGATTTCGCCACCTTCGATCTGCGCGAGTACCGTCAGATCGGCGTGCTGGTGCGGGCGCGGGCGTCGGAAGGCGTGACCGCGCTCGGCGCCGATTTCCCGGCCCTCGGACTGGGCGCGACCGCGGGGTTCGGCTTCGCGCGCGGCGGCGGTTACGGATCGATCACCGCGGGCGCGTCGGCGCGCCTCCGCCACGACGACGGCAGCCTGATCGATCAGATCGCGGGCCTGGCCACGCACGCCGCGACGCCTCTCGTCGACGGCCTGTTCCGGATCGTCGTCGAGGGAGAGGTCGACGCCAAGCGCGCCGACACGACGCACACACCCTACGTGCTCGGCGGGGCGAGCCCGCTGCTCGGCTACCGGATCGGCGAGCTCAACGGCGCGGGCGCCCTGCGCGGCTACCAGATCGGGGAGTTCATCGGCAACGCCGTGTTCGCCGCCCATGTCGAGCTGCGCACCGCCCCGCAGGCGATCGCGTCGCAGCGGATCGGCGGGCTGGCGTTCTACGACGTCGGACACGCCGCCGCCTCGCTGTCGGCTCTGGTCCCGCGCAACGACGTCGGCGTCGGCCTGCGCTGGCTGATCCCGCAGCTGAACCAGGCGGTCGTGCGGGGCGACTGGGCGGTCCCGCTGCAGGACGGCGCCGTCACGCGCGCCGGGATGCCGGGTCGCCTCTCCGCCGGCTTCCAGCATGTGTTCTAGGCGGTCATCGCGCGACGACGGTCGCCCATCCGCCGCCGGGCATCGCGAAGCGCAGCAGCTTGCCGCCTGCCGCGACCGTCATCGTGGTGGCGGCGCCGGGGTTGTACAGCACGACGACCAGGCTGCCGTCCGGGTTGCGGAACGCCAGCGCGTCGCCGCCGCGCGCCGCGACCACCTTCGCCCCGGTGGCGACGAACTGCGAGACGTGCCGGAAGACGAAGTAGGTCGGCGTGACGGTCAGCGTTCGGTTGGCGGTGTCGACCGTCAACAGGGCGTTCTGCGGCCAGCGGCGGGTCGAGTCGATCCCGACGCCGACGGTGTCCAGCACCATGTTCCAAGCGCTGTACGCGGTGACGCCCGCCCGGATCCAGTCGCGAATGAGGCCCCAGCTCTCGACGGCGTAGGCCTGGTCGTTGGGCGCCATCGCGGCGTTGAACAGGTTGCCCCACGGATAGTTGCCGCACTGGTGCTCCGTCTGCCAGACGGGGAGGTCGTACGGCCGAGCGCCGCCGACGGCGTTGCGCATGCCCCACTGGTAGCCGAAGACATCGACGAAGCGGCGCGCGTCCGCGTCGCCCACGACGCCGCCGACGATCGAATTGTCGGACCCGCCGCCGTTGAAGGTGCCGAGCATGATCTTCGTGGTCAGACCGGCCGCGGCGACCGAGGGACCGAGGAACTGGCCGATGAACTTCGTGTACGTCGCCGGCGACCAGCCGCAGGTCGGATAGGTACCCGTGTAGTTCGGCTCGTTCTGGGGAGAGATCGCCTCGATGGTGATCCCCTGCTGCGCGTAGGCCTGCACGAACCGGATCAGGTATTGCGCGAACGCCTGCAGGGTGACGTCGTCGTCTTTCATCGTCCCGCCGTCGAAGGGCGTGACCATGTTGCCGGGCGAGAACGGGCCCTGCTTCATCCACGTGGGCGGCGTCCACGGACTGGCCCAGAAACGGATGTTGCCCTTCACCGCCTGCGCGGCCTTCACGTACGGGATCAGCCCCTGCATGTCGCGATCGATCGAAAAATTCGCGAGCGTCGTGTCGCCGGCCGTCTCGTCGAGAGTGTAGCGATCCATCGCGTAGTCGGTCGCGCCGATCGGGATGCGGCCGAAGGCGAAGCGCGCGCCGTCGGCGCCGTAGAGGAGCTGGAGGGCGGTGTTGCGGTCGTTGTCGGCGAGCATCGACAGGACGGACCAGCCGATCTCGTTGAAGGCGCCGCCGAAACCTTCCCAGGTCTGCGCGGGCGCGCGATCGTCGACCGTCACGTCGGCGTTTCCGGTCGTCACCTCCGTCAGCTGTCCGCCGGTCTGCCAGTAGGCGCCGGGCGCGGAGGTGACCAGCGCCGGCGTGTCGCCCGCGCCGGGGCACTGGGTCGCGTCGGCGACGCAGCTGCCGTTGCAATCGAAGAGGCCGGTCGGGCACTGGCAGACGCCCGCCTGACAGCTCTGCCCCGTCGCGCAAGGGATCCCGCAGCCACCGCAGTTCGCGGGATCCGTCGTCAGGTCGAGGCACTGCTGGCCGCACGGCGCGCGTTCGGCGGCGCAGATCGTTCCGAAGTCGTGTTTCGCGCAGGCCGCGGCGAGGACCGCGAGCCCGAGCGCGACGACAGCCGTCCGGATCACCGGCTGCGACGATACCTTCGCCGGCGGCCGAGCACCACGGCAGCCAGCCCGACCATCAGCAGCGCGCCGGACGGCCCGCCCGCGCCGCCGAGGGCGCAGCCGCAGCCGCCACCGCCCGAGGCCGGCGCCGATCCACCCGCGCCCGTCGTGCCGCCGCCGGCCCCGTTCGAGCCGCCGTTGCCGAAGATGCTGCTACCGCCGGTGCCTGTCGTGCCGCCCGCGCCCGCTCCGCCGCTGCTGTCGGTGCCGGCCATCCCGCCGTTGCCGAAGATGCTGCTGCCGCCGGTGCCTGTCGTGCCGCCGGCGCCGGAGCCGCCGCTTCCGGACCCGGTGGTGCCGCCGGCGCCCGTGCCCGTGGCGCCGCCGCTGCTGCTGCCGCCGGTGCCGGGGCTCGTCGACCCGCCCGCGCCCGGGGTGCCGCCCGCGCCCGTCGTGCCGCCCGCGCCGCCGCGCCCGCTGGCGCCACCTGCGCCGCCACCCATGCCGCCCGTGCCGGTGGTGCTACCGCCCGGCAGGAACTTCACGTAGTTGAGGCGGAGCGCGCCCGCCGCGGTGGCGTAGAGCGTGTGCACGCCGGTTGTCTGCGTCAGCGCGCAGGTCTGCGTGGCCCACGAACCGCTCGTGGCGGCGACGTTGCACGTGCCGATCACCGCGCCGGTTGCCGAGTCCGCCCGGAGCGTCAGCGTCGTCGCGCTCGCCGCGTTGACGCGCAGCTGGACTGACCCGACGCCCGCGTCGCTGAAGTCGACGTTGTTGAAGAAGACGGTGCCAGCCGCAGTCATGCTGATCGACTGGCCGACGCCTGTGTCGTTGCTGTCCTCCTTGGTCGCGCCCGACTGGCCGTCGTAATCCTCGCCCTCGATCTCGACCAGGGCATTGCGGCCGGTGACGGGGCGGTTCACGCCGAGGATCAGCAAGGTGCCGGCCTGACGATTCAGCGTGATGGTCGTCGTGAACGAGGTGCCCAGCGTCGTCTTGCCGACGGGCGCCGCCAGCTCCAGCCCCTGGTGCGCCTTCATCGCCTGCCACTGCGCCTCCGTCGGCGAGGCCGGTTTGCCCTGGCTGTTCCAGGTGTCGTACGGGTTGCTGTGCGTCTGGTCGACGAGGAACTGCGTGCCGAAGACCGATTTCCCGGCCAGCGTCGACGGGATGTTGTTCAGCGTCACCGTCACCGAGTCGCTGCCGGTCGTGTTCATCGTCTGGTAGTAGTCGTAGATCAGGATCTGGATCTCGTCGCCCGCCGCCGACATCGTCGCCATGGCGTCGACGCCGTCGCCGCTGGTGCCGCCGCTGGACATCAGGCGATTGGGGCCGAGGTAGGCGAGCATCTTGAAGGCGTTGAAGGCGGCCTTGCGCATCCCCTGCGCCGTCATCATGCCGAACACCTGACCGAAGGGGAGGTTGCCGTTCGAGTGGCCGAGGATGTAGGAATTGCTCGGGCCGCTCGACTCGTCGAACACGTCGGACAGCACCCAGTACGAGAAGACGTCGAGCGGCGGCGTGCTGCCCGAGTTCTTGTCGGAGAGCAGCTTGACGCCCTTGAGGATGAAGCCGACGTTCCAGTGGTTGTCCATGCTGGTGACGACGTCGCCGACCAGGCCACCCTGGCCGTTGTACGACGAGTTCCATTCCGTGTTGAACGACTTGACCGTCGACGTCGTGTAGCCGCCGCTGGTGATCTGCATCTGCCGCGTGTTGTTGTCGTTCACCAGGTTGACGGCGGGCGCCATCGTGCCGGTGTTGGCGCCGCCCGGATAGACGTGCGACGACGCGAAGGTGACGCGCGTGCCGGCGGTCTTGCAGTGCTGCAGGAAGGCGGCGATCTTGCTCGGCTCGGTCGTCGCCGGCCCGCCGACGAGCGGATTCGGGATGACGGCGGTGATGGCGGCGACCGTGTTGTCGTAGAGCGTGTAGTACTCGGACATCTTCGCGTCGACGGCCTCGCTCGCCATCGAACCGTTCCAGAACCCCGGGTAGTCGGGCTCGTTCCAGATCTCCCAGTACCACTGCGCGACGTCGGCCGCGCCGTACTTGTCGACGCAGTGCTGGACGACGGCCTGGATGAAGTTCTTCCAGTCGGTCGCGTTCTTGTAGATGTCGCGGCTGTTGCCGGTCAGCGCCAGCGCCGTCGGCATGAAGTCCAGCTCCATGATCGGGCGCATCCCCGCCGACACGATCGCGTCCAGGTACTTGTCGAAGTTGGTCCAGCTGTACGAGCCGGGTCCCTTGTAGATCGCCATGTCGTCGTTGAGCACGCCGTGGCCGCGCACGCGCTGCGCGCCGAGCTCGCGCGCGCCGATCTTGTAGTGCGTCTGCAGGTCCGACCGCAGCGTCAGGCTGGCGGTGCCCGTTCCGACCGCGGCGACCCAGAAGCGCGGATTGCCCGCGGTCTGCATCGACGCGTTCACCGTGATCGTGTAGCTGGTCGCGTGCGCCGTCCGCGCGGACGCCATTAGCGCCACCACCACCGCCAGGGTCGATAAGCCTGTGGATCTCATGGGCACCTATGTGCGTGTTTGTCCGCTCACGCCCATTTTTGTCAAGGAGAACAGGGGATCCGGCCCTGAAGGTGGTCGAAGACCATGATGAAAGACGGGAGACCCGAGCCAGGTCCGGTCTCGGGTGGGAAGAAAGGCCGCGGTTTGCTGTAGCAGGCGAAGAGGTACGATTTGAAGTACGGGTCGTTGACCAGCCCGAAAGGGGGACTGATCACCGCAGCGACGCCGTCGCGCTCGATGCGAGAGACGATCTCCGCGGGGCTGACGGAGCCGCCCTCGACCCAGACGGGATTCAGGTCCGCCAGCTCGCCCGACACGCGCAGGCCGCTGCGCAGCGCGAGCACGGACACGATCGTCGGATCGCCGAAGATCGTTCCGCTGCCGGGCAGCATCGATTCACGGTCCACCCACCGCGCGACGTCAAGCTGCTGCGCGCGCATCACCTCGCCGTGCAGCAGATGCGGCAAGAAGGCATACGGGCGCTGGTCCAGGCCCTCGCGATACGAGCGCGCCGCCGCCCATCCGCCGGCCGTCAGCGCCAGCGTCGCCAGCGCCGCGACCATCAACCTGGGCCGCGCGCGGCGCCAGGGCCACCGCGCCACGGCCGCGTCGAACCCGATCGCGGCCAGCAGGGTGACGAGGGGTGCGATCACAGCGACATAAAGAAAGACCGACTCCTTCATGAGGAGCACGACGGCGACGTGAACGCCGATCACGAGAAGAAGCACGCGCACGACGCGTGACGACGGTCGAAGAAGCGCAACGGCCAGTCCGGCGCCCGCGAGCAGGTAGAGGTGCTCGTAGAGCCACGGTGTGAAGCTGCTCCAGAACTGACCGGCCACACCCTGTCCGAGGCGCAGGTGGAAAAGATGGATCCCGACCAGGCTTCGCCACAGGTGCCTGCCCCCCGCGATCCACACGCCGCCGAAGACGACCGCGGGGATGATGAAAGCCCCCGCGGCAAACGGACCGGCGTCTCGGGGTCGGCGCGCGACGGTCAGCGCGGCGACCACGCCGCAGACCACGAGCCCGTGCTGGTCCGCCGCCACCGTCAGGCCGAAGCAGAGCCCGGCCAGGAGCGGCCGCTCCATCAACGCAAACAGAACACAGGCAGTCACGCTGAACGCCGCCAGGTGGATGCCGGTGTAGTGGACCCGCGCGAACACTTCCGGCGACGACAGGAAAAGCAGGGCCGCGAGCAGCCCGACCCGCCGCGACGCCAGCCGGTCGCCTCCCCAGAACAAGAGTCCCGCGGTGGCGATCTGCGTGCCGAGAACCAGCGCCCGGCCCGCCACCAGCGGCGAGCAACCGATCTTGATCAGCCACTCGAGTGGCAACAGCACCAGCGGAGGACGCGCGCTGTCGATGTCCCGGTACAGCACCGCACCTTGAGCCAACCGGTGCGCCACGTAGAAATGGATCTGCTCGTCCGTCCACGAAAAGAAGAGGACGGTCAGGTGTCTCCAGACGAGCGCCCCGACCGCGACCGCGAGCAGCGCGATCCACCAGCTCATCTCGATCCGCGAGATCGATCGCTCGGGCCGTTCGCCGCCCGCGGCGGTCGGTTCAGCTCGCCGCTCGCCCTTTGAATGCCTTCGATCGCGACGGGCTTTGCTGGCCAACGACGGCCAGCTTAACGCACTAGTAGAAATACATCTGCCACTGCACGTTCACCTGATTGTAGTCGTGAATGCCCGGCCGGCGGTGAACGCGCGCGACGAAGGCCTTGAAGTTCGTGTTGTATGCGAAGGGCCAGAAGGCCAGCCCGCCCCCGGCGCGCCACTCGCTCGGGTTATTGGGGTCGTCGATGATCATCCCGGACCCGGCTGGGTCGAGAATCTGGGGGGCGTCGAGGCGCTCGTACCGGAAGATCGGGCTCAACATGGCCGGTCCGATGAGGTAGCCGATCTCGCCCATGTACGCTTTGTCGTTCTTGATGGTCGCGATGAAGGTGCCGCCGTCCCAGCGGGCGACCGTGCCCTGCACGGTCAGCACGCCGGGGCCGACCGGCAGGTCGATGAAGAGGTCGCCGCCGTAGTACTTGTACTTGTCCTGAAAGTCGTAGAAGCCGCCGACCGACGCGATCTTCTTCGTGCCATGGTACGTGCCCGCGTGGAAGAACCCGGGCTCGGCGTCGAGGAAGTTGATCTGCAGCCGCGCCGCCGCCCGGAAGAAGTTCAGTCCCCCGACCCTATCCGGCTGGCCGGGGACGGTCGGCATCTCGACGATGCGGAATCCCTGGAACAGGCCGACGCGGTACTCGACGTGGCCGAACGCCACCAGCCCGCGCAGCTGGACGCCCAGGTCCCGGCCCTGGGGGTTCTGCACGACGCTGCCAAGCGGGTCCTGCGCGCTGGTCAGGGCGAGGTTGCGGCGGAATGTATTCGCGAAGTAATCCGGGCCGTAGAGTTTCGCCGCGCTCTCGATCCCGTTGTGTGAGGCGGGCGGCAGCATGAACCCGGCGTCGACGCCGATCAGGTCTCCCCAGGCCTTGCCGGTCACGAACGCGTCCTGGATGTTCATTCCCGGTGCGTTCTTGTAAGACGACGCCGTCGTGCTGGCCCCGTCCTGCTTGAAGAGGTCCGGCCAGTCCGTGTCGAAGAAGAACTCGAAGGACTTGAACAGCGTTCCGCCGACGATCAAGCGCGTGCGGCGCAAGAACAGGTTCTTCGTCGTCAGGTCGGCGGCGGCGTCGCCCACCATCTCGAATGCCGGCTGGAGCAGCA
>DATFXS010000750.1:0-7720 GCA_035315605.1 Polyangia bacterium | reverse complement strand
TCACGAATCAGGTTGTGCGGCGCAAAGACGATGCTCTCGCGCAGCACCTGGGCGACCTGAAAGCCCTCCGGTTTGATCGAGAACCAGCGCGACAGCCGCTCCTGGCCGATGCCGGCCACGTGCTCTTCGCTGTAGATCCCGGCGCTGGCGAAATCGAGCGAGGCCTTGTGGACGTCCGTCGCCAGGATCTTGACGTTGACCGGCCGCCGCCGCGCGGCGAACCGCTCGTGCAGCAGGATCGCGATCGAATACGCCTCCTCCCCCGACGAGCAGCCGGGGACCCAGATGCGGGCCTGATAATTGTCGGGCTTCTTCGACAGCACCACGCCCAGCGCGGCCGACAGCGCCTCGAACGCCTCCGGGTCGCGGAAGAACGAGGTCACGCCGATCAGCAGCTCCTTGAACAGCAGGTCCAGCTCGGCGGGGTTCTCCTGCAGGAAGCGGACGTAGCGCTTCAGGCTGTCCAGGTGGTGCACGTTCATGCGCCGCTCGATGCGGCGGTTGATGGTGCTCCCCTTGTATTGCGAGAAGTCGTGCCGGGTGCGCGCGCGCAGCAAGACGAAGATCTGCTGCAGGGCATCGGGTTGCGGAACGCCCTCTCTGGCCAGCACCCGGGGTGGGGTGCCGTACGCGTCCTTGACGTACGCGACCAGCTTCGCGGGCATCTCGGCGGGCGCCAGCACGTAGTCGACCAGGCCCGTCGCGATGGCGCTCTGGGGCATGCCGGCGTAGCTCGCCGACTCCTCGCGCTGGACCATCACCATGCCGAGCGCGCCCTTGATCTCCTTCAAGCCCAGCGTCCCGTCGCTGCCGGTCCCCGACAGGATGATGCCGATGGCCCGATCTTTTTGATCCTGGGCGAGCGATCGGAAGAAATAGTCGATCGGCAGCGACAAGGGCGCGGTCCGGTCGGGCGTCATCGGCTGAAGCGCGCCCTTGAACATCGCGACGTTGCGTCCCGGCATGATCGTGTAGATGTGGTTCTGCTCGACGATCGTGCTCTTCTTGAGCTCGGTCACCGGCATGGCCGTCTTCCGGCCCACCAGCTCGCTCAGCATGCTCGGTTGATCGGGGTGCAGGTGCGTGACGACGACGAACGCCATCCCGCTGTCGACCGGCATGTTCGAGAAGAACTCTTCCAGCGCCTGCAACCCGCCGGCCGAGGCGCCCAGTCCGACAATCGGAAAGCCGGGAACGACCGCCGGCTCGGGGGGCTCAGGGATGGGCGCCGCCAGCTCCGGCTTGGTCGGCGGCGCCGCGACCTTGGCGGCCGGCGCGGCCTTGTCAGCGGGGCCGCGCGGCTGCGGTCGGGCCGGGCGTTTTTTCCCCTTCTGCTTCTTCACGTTAGATCACCTCCACATTTCGCTCGGCCCGAACGATACGCCAAGCACCAGGCCAATCAAGCAGAGTGAAACTCGCGAGGCGCGCGGCCGCGATCCGGGATAAGGATCGACCTTGACCCCGCTCCGCCAAGGCGGAATATAGGTTTGATTTTCATGGGACTAGGGAGCGTTGGCGGCAACAAACAAGCGCGGGAGGGTCAAATGTCTGTGACCGACCGACGGGGAGGCCGTCGGTGAAGTCGCGCCCGGCCGTGCGGGCCGTTCGCCCCGCCCGAGCCAGCCTCGTCGAGCAGTTGACGCCCGACCAGCTCGTCGCGCGGGTGAGGGAGCTCGAGGTCCAGGTCGCCGCCCTCGCCGTCGGCGAGCGGGAACAGCTGGTCCGCGACCTCGAGCTGCAGCAGCTCGCGCTCGAGACGCAGAACGTGGAGCTGCGCGAGTCGCAGGGCGCGCTGATGGAATCGCAGGCGCGTTTCGCCGACCTCTTCGATCTGGCCCCGATCGGCTACATGACCCTGGATGGAACAACGAGGATCATGGAAGCCAACATGACTGCCGGGACCATGCTCGGCGTCGGCCGCGCGCTGCTGGTCGGGTTGCCGCTGACGGCGTTCATGGTCGGCAGCAATCGATGGGCCCTGCGCGACCTGATCCGGCGCTGCGCCCGCGATCGGGCCCGCGTCGAAGCTCAGATCGACCTGCGGACGAAGGACGCCCGGGACCTCACCGTCCAGGTCACCATCGCCCCCCGCCAGGATGTGCACGGCAACATGACCGGTTTCCGGACGACGCTGACCGACGTCACGGCTCTCAAGCGCGCGCAGGACAAGCTTCAGTTTCTCGCGCAGGCGAGCGCGGCCCTCGGCTCGTCGTTCGACTATCGCGCCAACCTTTCGATCGTCGCCCGCCAGGCGGTCCCCGTGCTCGCGGACGTCTGCATCGTCGACCTGGTCGACGCGGGCGGCCTGACCACCCGGCTCGAGGTGGCGTTCGCGGATCTGCGGATGGCGGCGGCGCTCGGCTGGCTGCATGGGGATACCGCGAAGGCCGACGAGACGACCATCTTCGGTCACGTGTTGCGCACGCAACAGCCGTTGCTGGTCCCGGAGTGCTCGCCCGCGTTGCTCGCCTCGATCGGGGCCGGGCTCGGGGACGACCTCCTGGTCCGGAGGGCCGGGGCGCGCTCGCTGATCGTCGTGCCGCTTATCGTTCGCGAGACGGCGATCGGCGTGATCACGCTCGTCTCCTTGGGATCCGACCGCCGCTACACGGACGCGACGCTGTCGACCGCGCGCGATCTGGCGGCGCACGCCGCGCTGGCGATCGACAACGCGCGCCTTTACGAGCGGGCGCAGGAGGCGATCAGCGCCCGCGAGGACGTGCTGTCGTTCGTTTCGCACGATCTGCGCAACCCGCTGATGGGGATCCAGCTGACGACCGAGATGATCTTGCGCTCGCCGCCCGAAGGCGGGGAGCGGCGCAAGGGCTGGCGGCAGCTGGAGCGCATCCGCGGCGGCGTCCGCCAGATGCGGCGCATGATCGAGGATCTGCTGGACATCAGCAGCCTGGATTCCGGCCGGCTGACGCTGGTGCTGGCGCCCCACGATGTCAGGCGCCTGTTGGAAGACTCCACGACCCTGCTCGGGCCGCTCGCGGTGGACAAGAAGCTGACGCTCAGCTTCGATGTCGACGGCGACGTGTTCGTGCGCTGCGATCGGGATCGGGTGATGCAGGTGCTGTCGAACCTGATCGGCAACGCGATCAAGTTCACGCCTCCCGAGGGGAAAATCACCGTCACGGGCCGACGCGTCGGCGCGCAGGCCCTGATGACGGTCAGCGACACCGGACCGGGGATACCCCCGGACCTCCGTCCGTATATCTTCGACCGCTTCTGGCGGGGGCACGACGACGCGCACAACGGGCGGGGATTGGGGCTTTTCATCGCCAAGGGGCTGGTCGAAGCGCACGGCGGCGCGCTGTGGATCGACGATGCCACCGAGTCAGGGGCCAAGTTTTCCTTCACGCTGCCGCTTGCGTCGGGGTCCGAGGTGGCCAGGTTGAGGCCGACGATGGAGACCACGCGGGGCTCACTCGGGCACGACCCGATCGTCGGATCGGGATGACGGCCGAGGTCCATCACCACGACATCGTGGTGGTGGGCGCGTCGGCAGGGGGCGTCGAGGCCCTGGGCGAATTGGTCGCTGGTCTGCCGGCCGACTTGCCGGCGGCCGTGTTCGTCGTGCAGCACATCAGCCCGGGCTCCTCGGGCGCGCTGCCCGAGCTGCTCTCGCATCGGGGCCCGCTCAGCGCGGCGCATGCCATTCACGGCGAGCCGATTGTTCCCGGGCGGATCTACGTCGCCCCGCCCGACAATCACCTGACCGTGCGCCCGGGGTTCATGCACGTCGTGCGCGGCCCGCGGGAGAACGGCCACCGCCCGTCGGTGGACGCGCTGTTTCGGACCGCGTCGACAGCGTACGGACCGCGGGTCATCGGCGTGGTGCTGACCGGTTATCTCGATTGCGGGACGGCGGGTCTTCTGTCAATCAAGGCGCGCGGGGGGAAAGCGATCGTCCAGGATCCGGGGGAGGCCGCCGCGCCCACCATGCCGATGTCGGCGATCCAGCACGCGGAGATCGATCATATCGCGCGGCTCCGCGACATCCCGCGCCTCCTCGGCCGGCTGGCCCGTGAGCCGGTCGGGCCGTGGCCGGCGCATCTGCCCGGCGTGCTCGGCGAGGTCGAGGGCGACGAGCCGGGCGTCGGCTCCGAGATCGTCTGCCCCACCTGCCAGGGCCGGCTGACCGAGACCGAGGTCAACGGCTTCCAGCTGTTTCGTTGCCACGTCGGTCACGCGTTCTCGATGGAGAGCGTCGCGGCGGAGCAGGCCGAGGAGGTCGAGCGCGCGCTTTGGGCGGCGGCGCGGGCGCTGGAGGAGAGCGCAACGCTGGCCGGCCGGCTCGCGGGGACGCGGGACAGTGGGTTGAACCAGCGCTTCGCCGAGAAGGCCGAGGCGCAGATGCGGAGCGCAGAGCTGATCCGCCGCATCCTGCTCTCCGGGGGCGTCCTGGCGCGCGCCGATGCGCGCGAGGCCGGCGAGGCGGCCGCCGGCCTCGAACACAAGGAATCGCCCTCTTGACTAAGCTACCAGTCGCCGATGGCGGTGCCGGTCGGCGACCACGACGGATTGCGATCGTCGCCGGCGCCGGTCGTCAGCGTCCAGAGGGTGCCGTCCTGCCAGGCGACCAGCGAGCTCGGGACGGGGCTGTGGTTGTTGTTGCCGCCCGCGACCGAGCCCCACACGATCGTGTCGTTCGGGCCCCACGACGCGTGCGTGGCGTCGGTCAGCGTCGCCGAGAGGCGGCGCCCGCCGGTGCAGCTGAGGGGCGTGGTCAGCGTCGACGGCACCGTCCAGATGCTGCGCGCGGCGTTGTCGTTCGCGCAGGTCGCCTGGAGGACGATCGTCAACCCGTCGAGTGACGCGGCCGGGTGCGACTGCTCGCCGGTCGTCGGCATGACGATCGTTCGCCGGGTCGCCGAGGCGTCCACCTCGTAGATGGCGTTGTAATCGTCGTAGATCGTCGATTGGCCGTCGTTCGCGAACACCGGGCCGCCGAACGGCCCGTTCAAGCAGCAGGTCCGGCCATCGCTGATCTGGCGTTCATCGCTGCCGTCCAGCTTTGCCGAGAACACCCAGGCACCGCTGCGATAGCCGATGCGCGTCCCGTCGATCGAGAACGCCGGGTCGTGAGCCCCGTCGGTACGCTGGGTGACGCGCGTCGCGACGCCGGTCGCCAGATCCATCAGGTAGATCTGCGTGACGCCGCCGCCGTCGCGATCGGACGCGAAGGTCAGGATCGTTCCGTCGCGCGAGAAGCTGGGCTGGGCGTCCACCGACGACTCGGTGGTCAGCCGCCGGCGTCCCGTGCCGTCGGGTCGGATGACGTAGATGTCGCGGTTGAACCCGCCGCCGTCGGAGTCGAACGCGATCCAGGCGTCGATGGCGAGCCCTGGTGGGGCGGTGCCCATGTCCGCGCCGCCGGTGTCCGGGGCGCCCGCGTCGGGCGCGCCCGCGTCCGCGGCGCCCGCGTCCACCGCCGGCTTCGGGCCGACGATCGCCGCGGAGGCGTCGAGCGGCGGGCTGGGCGGTACGCCACGTGCGCCGGGGTCGGCAGGGACGCCGGGCTCGAGCGCACGCGCGCTGCAGCCAGCGGCGCAAAAAACCAGCAGCCACCGGCGCGTCGTCATCATCATCCTGATGATAGCGGAGTTCATCTTGATGATGATTAGAAACGATCTTGTCACTGACGTACGCAATTTCCCGATAGCCGATCGCGCCGCCGCGTCGAGAGGGCCGGCGAAATACAGCGCCGCGGGTAGAGACCGCTGACAGGCCGCAGCGCTAGTTTGCCGCGCTCACAACGGGCGCGGGCGAGCCGCGCGATAAGGAGGATTGGGTATGCGAGTGAAGATGATTGCAACGACGGCAATGACGGTGGTGGCAACGGTGGCGGGCCTCGCGGTCGACGCGCGGGCCGAGGTGCTCGAGAAGACGACGTTCAAGGGCAACTTCGCGTCGGCGGACTTCGTCCAGGACGTGCCAATCACCTGCGCGGACGGATCTGCGGGCGTGTTGGAGACGTCCGTGGGCGTCAGCGGCAATGAATTCGTTTCGCACGATCGGCAACTGCCCAACACCGCCAACAACCAGGTCGACATCTTCGGCGACGTGTTCAACACCTGCACGCAGACTGGCGTCTTCGGCCAGGGCTCGCTCGACAACGCCCTGACGCAGAACGCGCTGCAGTCCGCGACGATGGTCGGCACGGTCGCGCTGGTCGACTTCGACGGCAATCCGGTCGGCAGCGTGACCATCAATCTGGCCCTCGCCGGGACGGGGCCGACCTCGTCGAACCAGGCGCACGACCGGTTTACGTTCGACACAGCCGATGGGCCGGTCACCTTCACCGAGCATTTCAAGGGGACTTCCCGCAACGCGACCGTGACGGGCAGCGTGGTCTTCAACGGCCTCGAGATGATCGGCGACGTGGCCTTCGCCAACCTGTCGCAGACGAAGAATGGATCGGGTGAGCTCTTGAAGTAGCGGCCGCGAGCGGACCCGCGCCTTTCGCCCGATCACCAGCGTTCGTACTTGATGACGACGCCGTGGCAGAAGGGCGCGGGCTTGCCGTCGACGACGCGCGGCCGGTAGCGCCAGGTCTTCGCCGCCGCCAGCACGACCGGATCCAGGCGAGCCGACGCGGACGAGCGCAGCACCGCCTCGCGGACGCGGCCGTCCTCCCCGACGCAGATCTCCAGCTTCACGATGTAGGGGCGCCATTCCGGCCAGACGGACTCGGGCAGGCGCGGGAAGCTGTCGCGCGTGCGCAGGGCGGTGGCCTCGTCGTGCGAGATGGTGGGCGCGCCCTCGCGCGGGCGCACGTCCACCACTTCGTTGCCCAGCACGCGCGCGTGCAGCTCGCGGCTCATCGCGTCGCCTCCCGAACCGGTGCCGAAGCCATCGCCGAAACCGTCGCCGAGCCCGTTGCCCGCGCCCGCGCCGTCGCCGTCGCCAGCCTCCGCGGGTTGATCGCCGGGTGCGGCGGGCGCCCCCGCCGCCGGCACGGCCTGCGCCACTTCGACGTGACCGTCGTCGGTGACGGGCGGCGCGGCCGACGCGGGCGCCGGCTCCGAGGCGGGCGGCGTTGCGACCGCGAGCACGCGCGTGGCGGCCGGCCGCCGGTGGTGCAGGCGTGCCGACATGGCGACGGCGTGCGCTGTCCAACGCGCAGGCCCGCCGCCTCCGGTCGGCGTCAGCACATCGACGTCGGTGGTGACGGCGGGGATCGCGGGCGGCTCGGCATCGACCGCGATCTCGACGGCGCCGACCGATTCACGGCTGGCGCCGCGCGGCGCCGCTACCAGGACAATCGCGACGAACACCACATGAAGCGCGCACGAAAACAGCAGTGAGCGGCGCATCAACAACCAGCGATCGGACGATATCACGCGCCGGGGGCACAGATCTTTGTGACAATTGCCGCCGGGCTGGGACAATCATCTTCGGCGGGCAGTCACAGGTCTGCCTGGTCCCCCCTTAAGGAGCAGCTCCCATGAGATCGAAGGTCCTGTTCTCGGGTGTCGCGGCCTGTTTGATTCTCGTAGGTTGCAACGCGCAGATCGGCGGCGGTTCGGGGGCGGGTGGGCAGCAGCCGGCGGGAGGCGGCGGCGCCGGGGCGGCGGGTGGCAGCGCCGGTGGGACGACAGGCATCGCGGGCGCGGGGGCGACCGGCGGCAGCAGCGCGCCCGGCGGCACGGTCGGCACCGGCGGCAGCAGCGCGACGGCTGGCACCGGTGGCGCGACCGGCATCGGCGGCGCC
>DATFXS010000749.1:0-5538 GCA_035315605.1 Polyangia bacterium | reverse complement strand
CGTCCCACCCGCCAGCGGCCATCACGCCCAGGCGCGACTCGCCGTCGGCCGTCACGTCGGCGACCTCGAACGTGATCTCCGGATGACGCGCGCGCGCACGCTCGACGACGTCCGGCAGATAGTCGACGCCCATCCGCCGCGCGTTCGGCAACGACGCCAGCAGATCCCCTTCGGCGCAGCCCGCCTCGAACACGGACGCATCGGCGGGAATGAGCCGGGCGAACGCCTCCTTCAGATCGCGCTGCAGAAAATCGTGCGCCGCCGGGTGGGCCGGGAGCTCGCGCGCGTGCGCGAAGAAATCGCGCCAGGCGCTCTCGAGCGCGTCCGCCAGCGCCGGCCGTCCGTCGACATCGGCGCCCGACGCCGTCTTGGGATTCCGCGCGGTCACAGGGGCGATCGATCCTAGTCGTCGGTCGCCAGCGTGTACCGCTGCTTGAAGTTCTGTCCCGGCTTGACGTTGATGCTCTCGGTCTGATCGATCTGCATGTCGGAGCGCTTGAACGAGAGCTTGTGCTTGCCGCAGGGCAGCTTGAAGTCGACGACCGGCGTGTGCTGCGACGTGTTCTTGCCGTCGATCCAGACCTCGGACCAGGGGATCGAGTTGATCGTGATCGTGCAGTCGCCGCCGCCTCCCCCGCTGTCGCTGGCGACCGACTTGCGCGGCGCGGGCGTCTCATCCGACGGTGCCTCGCCGCCGCCCTCGTCCCCGGTCTGCACCTCGCGCTTCTTGCGCCCCTTGGGTGAGCCGCCACCGGCCGGCGACGCCACCGCGCCGCCGGCGGCGGCCGCCGGCCCATTGCTGCCGCCCCCCGTGTTCGGGCCGGCGCTCGGCTTGCGCACGGTCGGAGGGTCGAGCGACGGCGTATGCGGTGGGCTGACCACGGCGGGCGGCGAAACGGGCGTGGTCGGCGACGTCGCCATCGCCACCTCGTGGCCCGGCGTTCCGCTCGGCGCCGCGGCGATCGGCGCCGGCTTGGCGCTGCCTGCCGGCCCGCCCACCAGAGGAATCAACATTGCGTGGACCTTGCGGATCGCGCCCGGCTCGATCTCCACGTCCTGCTGCCAGGGCTTGAAGCGATCGCCGCGGATCTCCAGCACGTGATGCCCTGGGGCGATGCGCGACGCGCGGAAGTTGGTCTTCGCCTGCTGCCCCGACGCCTCCTTGACCGCGGTGCCGTCCAGCCACACCAGCCCGCCCGGCGGATCGCTGGTCAGCTCGAAGCCGGTATCCGGCGACGGTTCCAGCGCCACCGCCAGGGTCAGCGGCTGGCCCGCCTTGAGCTCGATGTTCTGGTCGTTGCGGGCGTAGCCGTCGCGCGTGACCGACAGCGTGTACGGGCCGGGCGGTTTCTCCAGCGACAGCGGCGAATGATCGCCCACCTTGACGTTGTCGATCAGGACGACGGCGTCGCCGGGCGTTGTCGTCAGCTGGATGTGTCCCGGCTTGACGCTGTTGCTGTACCAGTAGAAGACGCCGACCGCGACGACGACCGCCAGCGCCATCAGCCCGTAGACGCTGCGGCGCGGCTGGCGCTTCGGCGACATGACGTCGAAGCTGCCGGTGCCGAACGGCGCCTCCTGGGGCGCCCGGAACCGGGCCGGCGGCGACGGTGCCGCCATCGGCGTCGGCATGCGCGTCTGCGCCGGCGGCGGCGCATGGACATTGGCGGCCGGCATGTTCAGGCCCGAGCGGCGCAAACCGGTCCGCCCCGTCGGCGGACCGGGCGGCGGCAGCGTCGGAACGGGACCGGTCACCCGCCCCGGCGTACCGGCCGGCGGAACGCCGACCAGCGTCGGACGGCGCGCGGCGGGCGGCAGCGGCAGGTTCCGTGCCGCAGACGGCGGAGGCGTCATCTTGATTTCCTCGTCCGGCAGCGGCGTCAGTATGATCGGCTTCGGCGTATTCAGCTCGGGCGGACGCGCCTGCTCGAGGATGTCGGGCGCGGGCTCGTTGGCGACCGTGCGGTCGTCGTCCTCGAAGAAAAGATCCTCGGCCGCGACGGGCTTGACCTCTTCCTTGTCGAAGATCTGGGTGTCCAGCTCCTCGTCGTCCCAGCCCATCGCCTGATGCGCCGACGCCGGATCCTTGCCCGATCCCGACGGCTTGGGCGGCTTCGACGGCGGCTTCGCGCCGGTCGGCAGCGTCGCCCCTGTGCGCCCCGCCGGCAGCCCCGCGACGGCGGCCCGCCGCGACACCTCGGCGCCCGGCGCCGCGACCGGGGCCGCGATCTGCCTGAACTCCTCGAGCTTGGCGTTGTCCTCCTCGATCTCCATCGCGAACGTCTTCTTCATCCACGCCGCCAGGTCCTTGCGTGAGAAGAATTCGCCGACCGAATAGAGGAACGACTGCAGATCGTCGTGCAGGTCGATGGCGTTCGCGTAGCGATCCTCCGGATCGCGCGCCAGCGCCTTCAGCACGACCCGCTCCAGCTCCTGAGGGATCTTCTTGTTGTACGAAGACGGCGGCATGATCTCGACGTTGCGGACCTTCTCCAGGGTGGAGAAGTCGCTCTCGCCGATGAACAGCCGCTCGCCCGTCAGAAGCTCGTACAGCACGATGCCGACGGCGAAGATGTCGCTCCGCTTGTCGATTGGGAGCCCGCGCACCTGCTCGGGCGACATGTAGCCGAACTTCCCCTTGAGGATGCCGGCCTGCGTCTTGGACGCCTTGCCCGCCGCCTTCGCGATGCCGAAGTCGATCAGCTTGACCTCGCCCTCGTAGCCGATGAGGACGTTCTGGGGCGAGATGTCGCGGTGAACGAGGTTCAGCTCCCGCCCCTGGGCGTCGCGCTTGTTGTGCGCGTAATCCAGCCCCTCGCAGACCTGCATGATCACGTAGCAGGCCATCGCGATCGGCAGCGAATCGCCCTTGTTACGCATCCGGTCGAAGATCGACCGGAGATCGCGCCCGTGGACGAATTCCAGCGCGATGAAGAAGCTCTCGTCGACCTTCCCGAGGTCGAAAATCTGGGCGATGTTCGCGTGCTGCAGCTGCACGGCGATCTTCGCCTCGTCGATGAACATCGTGATGAACTCTTCGTCCTCGGCGATGTTCGGGAGGATCCGCTTGACCGCCAGCAGGCGCTCGAAGCCCTCGACGCCGAACGTCTTCGCCTTGAAGACTTCGGCCATACCTCCGACGTTGATCCGCTCGAGGAGGTAGTACTTTCCGAACGGGATGGGCTTCTTCAACGCGGTCATATTAGCCGGGATTTCAGCTATTTGCAGCTACGTTTGAAGGTTTTGCGGGGGTGGCCGCCGCGGGCGCGGGTTTCTCCGTATCGATGTAAGCCAACGTGGCACCCACCGCGGCGAACGGCGCGGCGACAAACACCGCGAACGGAATCAGGTAGAGAACAGTCGCGCCGACCCCGTAGCCGATCGTCAGCCCGGGATTGCGTGCGAGGAAAGCCCACTTGCCGCCGAAGCTGACGCCCCGACGGGCGAGCGGGTAATCGAAGCCGTCGTAGGCGAGCGACAGGCCGCCCAGCGCGATGCCGATCAGGCTGCCGAGGCCCCCGGTGACGGCCGTCAGCCCGAGCCCGACGACCAGCGCGATGCCGTAAAGGACGAGCTTCAGGAGCCCGTGCACCAGCGCGCGCCCCGTCGACGTCAGCAAAGGGACGGTGGGCGCGGTGCCGACCACGGCGCGCTCCACGCGCTCGGAGAGGGAATCCGCGAAGACAGAGAGCAACAGGGGCTGCGCGATCAGGAACAGGACCACGCCGCCGACGCCGGTCATGATCGCGAGGAAGAAACCTCCCAGCACCGGAGAGCTGGAGACCATCGACGCCAGCTCCTGGCTCCAGTAGCGACGCGCCGCGATCATGCTGGCCGTGGCGAGCACGATGCTGAGCACGAACGGGACCACCAGGTACCGCTTGACCGGGTGCCGGAGCACGTAGAGACCGCCGCGGAAGGGCGCGAACAGGCCGCGGAAGAATCCCATCGCGGGATTCTACTCTGTCAAACCGACATGGGAACCCTCAAAGGTCCGGAGGGGACGCAACCAATTTGTGCTCGGACCGATACTGGGCCGAGGAGGTCCCGATGTCGAACCTGAACCTGAACCTGAACCCGATTTCCGATCCGCCCCGTGCCGGCGGCACCGACAGCCGGCTCGAGATCGACGCAACCCGCAGCCGGCAGACCGAGCCGCCCGCGGCGCCGTTTCGTTCGGTGCTCGCGGGCGGCGTGTCGTTACTGATGACCGGCGCGGAGGTCGCCACCCACGTCGTCGGCGGCCCGGTGCTGGCGGCGGCCGTCCACGACGCGCGCGTCGGCGCCGCGAACGCAATCGCGGGAACGCCCGGCGCCGGTGCTTCGGGCGGAGGCGCGGCTGCGGCGCTCGCCGCAGCCGCGGGCGGAGGCGGCAGTCCCGGGATGGCGAACATGGAAGCGATGATGCAGCAGGGCCAGGCGTCGAACCTGCAGCTGCTGGCCCTGCAAGAGCAGGTTCAGCAGGAGAACCAGCGCTTCACGACGGTGTCGAACGTCATGCGCGCGAAGCACGACACGGCCAAGGCCGCCGTTTCGAACATCCGTGCCTGACGTGCTAAGGTCGAAATTGCGTGGCAGGCAAGGTCAGCGGTCCCGGTAGCGGCCCTCCTGTCGGTGGGCCGGCCGACGACAAGCCCGAAGGGCCGGCGAGCGTCGGCGGGCCCAAGTTCGCCGACAAGCTGGCCGAGACCGGCGCGCCCAAGCCGACGGACGCCTCGGCGTCGGCCTCGGTCACGGCGGCCCGCCGCCTGACCGCCGACGTCGCGGCTGAGCTCGCCGCCGGCCGCATCGACGCGAAGGCGGCGCTCGATCGGGTGATCGCGCGGGTGGTCGACAAGCAGGTCGGCCCCGGCGCGACGCCCGCCGTCCGCGAAGCGGTGCGCGCCGCGCTGGAAAGCGCGGTCGCCGACGACCCGCTGCTCGGCGAAAAGATCAAAGCGCTCGGCGGCTGACCGGGCGACAGCCGTTTGCCCTCGCCCCGCGAAGCGGGGAGAGGGTAAGGGAGAGGGCCGCGTCTACGGACTGACGTCGGTAGACGGCGCTCGTTCGTTGCGCTTGGCGGCGATGGCGTCGCGAATCTGGGGCGGCAGGAAGACGGCGTCGGTGTCGAATCCTGCCAGCGCGTCGATCAGCATGGCGGCGCGCTCGGCGGGCGGCGTCTTGCGGTCCATGATCACGCACCACGTCCCCTTGACCTTGCACAGCCCGCCCCCGCCGGCGGCGTCGCCGGTCATGGTGTCATAGCGAACCTGTATGCCCAGTTGCGCCGCGGCCTGCTCCAGCGTTTCTGTCATCTGCTCGGGCTTCATCTCTGGTCTTCGTCCTTTTCGCCTTCGCTCTTCTTATGCATATCGGTTTCGCGGCCGGAGGCCAAATTTTCCTGCGTCGATCGATCCAGGTCGATGATCTGGGCGCCCCCGACGTAGCTCTTCGTTTCGTAGCGCGTCAGACCGCCGAGCTTCCGCACGATCGCCGCCATCCGGTCCGCCTCGTCGTGGATGGTCTTGACGGCCGCCAGGTTCGCGTCGCCCGGGTCCA
>DATFXS010000748.1:0-5478 GCA_035315605.1 Polyangia bacterium | reverse complement strand
GGGTGCGTCGCCTATCTGCGCCGCGCCGCCCACGTGCACAATGGCGTCGCCGACCAGAAGATCATCGCGGTCCTGCCGGAGCTCGCGTTCAACAACGCGTTCGTCCTTCCCCGCCTCGCCGGCTACGAAACGCTGGCGGTGGTCCCGACCTACAACACGCTGGACGAGTTCTCGCTGGAGTTCGGGCTACCGCCCGATCCCGGCACCATCGGCTGCCACGAGCTGACCCACTACGTGCACTTCCAGCAGATCGCCGGGTTCGCGTGGTTCTGGAACGCCCTGTTCGGCGAGGTCTATTCGCCGCAGATCGGTCTCGATCCCTGGTTCGACGAGGGGCTGGCGGTCTACTACGAGACCAAGCTGCAGCCGGGCGCGGGGCGGCTGGCCTGGCCGTTCTGGCGCGGCGCCTTCGCGGCCGGCTTCGCGGGCCGGCGCCTGCACGGCGGCGACCTCTCCGAATTCCAGCGTGATTTCTACGCTGGCAACCACTACCTGGTGGGCAGCCAGTTCGTCCGCTTCCTCGCCGATCGATACGGCGAGGACAAGCTGTGGAAGCTGATCGACGTTCAGGCGCGATCGATCTTCTTCCCGCTGTTCGTCAACATTCGCTTCTGGCAGGCCTACGACAAGACTCTGTCGACGCTGATCGACGAGTTCGCCGACGAGGTGGCCGCGAACCTGCGCGACCGCGGGCGCCCGCCCGAGCAACGAACGGTGCGGCCCGCCGGGTACAGCGCCCGTTACGCGCGCGCGCCCGACGGGACCGAAGCGCTGCTGGCCGAGGACTTCGACCGCCCCGCCTGGCTGGCGGTCTACGGGCCCGACGGGCAGCTGCGCTCCGAGCGCGCGCTGGCCGACGTGCTGCCGTTGCGCACGCTGGCGGTCGCGGCGCCGACGCTGGCGAGCGGGCTCAGCTTCTCGCGCGACGGGCGGTCGCTCTACTTCGTGGCGATCGATCTGGATCCGACCTATCAAGCGGCGCGTCTGTACCGGTACGACGTCGATGCCGGCACGCTGGAGATCGTGCACCGCGACCTGCGCGGCACGGGCGGTTCACTGACGCCCGACGGCACCCGCTACGTGTTCGCGCGCGCCGACGGCGATCATCACGATCTCGCCGAGCTGGAGATCGCGTCGGGTGCGATCCGGGTGATCGCGCAGGAACCGCACGGCGCGTTCGTGGCCAACCCGCGCGTCTCACCCGACGGCACGCGCGTCGTCGCGACGCGCTTCGATGGCAATCGCTTTCGGATCGTCCTGCTGGACGCGCGCGACGGCCGGCTGTTGACGACGCTGCCGACCGGCGACGACCCGGTCCACGACGCGTCGTGGGTAGACGATCGGCGCATCGTCTTCCTGTCGGGCGCCGCCGCCGACGCCGGCTTCCAGGTCTACGATTACCAGGTCGACAGCGGGCGCGTCGCCAAGCTGACGCACGCGCCATTCCTCGCGTTCCAGCCCAGCGCGGCCGACGGGCGCACGCTCCGTTTCCTGAACCGGGAGGGCTGGGGGTGGACGCTCGACGAGGTTCCCCTGCCCCCTTTGCCGCCGCTCGCCCCGATCGTGATCACCTCGGCGCCTCCGGCGCCCAGCGCGGCAGCCGCCACCACGCCGCCCGCCGACGCCGCTCCCGCGACCGCGCCGCCCGCCGAGGCCGCTCCCGCGCCCGCGACGCCGACGCCCGCGCCGCCCGCGACGCCCGTCAACCTGATCCCCGCCGTCGTCTCCGACGCGCCCGCCAGCTCGATCGACGAGGTGTTCATCCCGCACCTCTACGGCCCGACGCTCGCAGCGGCCGGCCGCGCCGGGGAATTCATCGGCGCCGTGCTGTCGGGCGGCGATCGGATGGAAAAGCACCGCTGGGCACTGGCCGGTTACTACCAGCTGGTCGCGGCCGGTCACGGCGGCGGCTCGTTCGCCTACTCGAACCGCCAGCTCGCGCCGCTGACGCTGTCGCTATCCGCGTCGCAGTTCTCTTTTGCGGACGTCCCCCCCATCGTCAACAACTCGCCGCCCACGGCGGTCGACTACACGCTCGAACGCCGCGAGCGCGTGCTCAGCTTCGACGCGCTCCGCGCCTTCTACGACAACCCGGTCTCGCTCGGCTTCTCGCTGATCGAAAGTTATCGGCCCGGCGATCCGGGCGTGCTGATCCCGTTGCAACGGCTCGCCGGCCCCCACCTGTCCGCGAGCTACGCAGGCGAGAGGACGTCACCGTACGTGGGGGCGAGCCCGCTGTTCGCGGCCCTGTTCGACGCCGCCGCCTACCCGCAAGGCTGGAACAGCGCCGGCTTCGGCTTCTACGATCTGCGCGGCGAGCTGGCGGCGGTGCTGCCGCTGCCGTTCTATCGCCGCCACACGCTGGCGCTGGACGGGCGGGTGCGCGACCTGGTCGGCGCGCCGGTGGGCGAGCGGATCCTGACCGTCGGCGGCTACACCCTGGTGCCGCTGTTGCGCGGATCGAATCAGCCCGAACGGACGCTCGGCGACTATCCGTTCCTGCCGCCGGCGGCGGCGTTCGTCGAACCCCTGCGCGGGTTCGAGGACTACCCGCTCGCCGTCGATCGGATCGGCATCGGCAGCGCGCGCTACCGCCTGCCGTTCATCATCGACTACGGCTGGGCCTCGACGCTCTGGATCTTGCCCTCGCTGTTCGTCCGGCAGATCGATCTCGACCTGTTCGGCGTCGCCGCCACCGACGGCTACGCCGGCGGCCAGCACACGGCCGCTGGCGGATCGCTGTCGCTGCGGCTGGCGTTCGGGCCGGGAACGCTGACGCTTCAGTATCAGCTGGCGCGTCGCTTCACCGACGACCGCGCCTGGGTGCAACTGATTCAGCTCGGGATGTAGCGCCAGCGCCCCGCCCCGTTTTTGGGCGGAATTCCGGATTGGTGTAACATCGCCGCATGTCGCAGCCCTCGGAAGAGCGTCGAGGAGGACCGAGAATCCCGATCGAGATGTGGGTCGAGGAGACGACCGGTTCGGAGCGCTACTTCCGGCGCGCGGGCAACCTTTCCAAGGGCGGACTGCGGCTCGAGCACACCATCCCGCTGCCGGTCGGGACGGTCGTGAACCTGACCTTCACGTTGCCGGGCGACAAGACGCCGATCGCGATCTCCGGCGAGATCGTCTCCGCGGCCGGGCCGGAAGAGCTACGGATGGGCGTCAAGTTCCTCGACGCGAGCCCCGAAGCGCGAGCACAGATCGACGCATTCCTCGCCCGCGCCGGGGTTTGATCGGGTTACTGTCCCGGGCGATGACCCGCCTCGCGAAGGTCCTGGCCGCGGCCGCGCTGCTGCCCGCGTCGCTCGTCTGGGCCAAGCCGCCGAAGCAGATCGAACCGCGCCACGTGCTGAAGCCGCCGATCGGCGAGGGCTACTTCGATGACGTCTTCGGGCTCGACGCGGACGGGAAGCGCGTCGCGCTGATTCGCACGGACGGCGCCACGTTCGCGAAGCTGGAGGTCTACGACATCGCGTCGGGCGAGCGGCAGGGCGGGTTCAATCTGCCGAACGCGAACCTGGTGGCCGCCGATATCGAGCTGCTCGCCGGCAACACGGGCGTGGTCGTCATCGGCCGCGATCGCCCCGACGACGAGGCGCCCGTCTACGCCTTCCGTTTCGACGGCGCAGGCAAGCCGGGCGGCAAGGTCGGGCCCGCCACCGCGTTCGGACGCCCGCCGGCCGACGGCACGCCGCGCGCGCGCTTGCTTATCGCGTTCACGCGCAAGCTGGGCAACAAGGGCGCCGAGGCGACGTTCACGGTCGCGCCCTACGACGTCACGACGCTGGCGCCCGCGGGCAAGGCGCGCGTGCATCACGTCGACGTGTCGGGCGAGCTGAAGCCCCCCGGCGTCCGCTACATCGGCTTTTACGACGGATTCACGCGCATGCTGAGCGAGCGGCCGGGCGAGTACGACAAGAAGCAGGACGTGCGCGGGCAGTCCAAGATGGCGATCCTCGACGCTTTGACCGGCAAGGTCGACAAGGAGGGGCCGATCGCGGACGTGGTCGGCTGGGCGCAGACGGGGCAGCTCAGGCAGCTGCACCTGGATCGATCGGTGTTCGTCGAGCTCAATGACGACGCGTCGGGCGTCGATGTAGTTGATGCGATGGGCAAGAAGCAGCCCGCCACGCTGGCCGTCCCGTTCCACCTCTACGATCCGAAATCGCTCCGCGTCGAGGAAGGGCCGGAGCCCAAGCAGTTGACGTTCGGCATCGCCATCGATCCGGTCAACAAGGATGCCGTGCAGCGGCAAAAGGTCGATCTGCCGATGCTCGACGTCTACAGCGCCGATGTCGCCGATGGCTCTGTCAAGCTGCGCGGGCGTGTGTTCACGCCCCGCCCCGTCGTCTGGCGCGCGCGCGGCAACACCCTGGTCGTGCTCAAACGCTTCAAGAGCTTCTCCCGGGGAGGCGATGAGCTCCAGATTTACGATCTGCACTAGCGTCGTCGCGATCCTGATCGGCGGCTGCTCGGAGGTGCGCGGCCGCAAGAAGATCCAGGAGGCGAACGAGCTGTACAAGCGCGGGCGCTACCAGGAGGCGGTCACGGCGTTCGAGACGGCCGAACCGCTGGTACCGAACCTGCCGACCCTGTGGCTGAACAAGGGCTACACCTGCCGGCAGCTGATCGCGCCGGGCGGGCACGACCCGGAGAGCCGCCGCGCCGCCGACTGCGCGCTGGCCGCGTTCCAGAAGCTGCATGAGCTGGCGCCGAAAGATCCGCGCGCCGATCAGCTGACGGTGCAGACCTGGTTCGACATCGACGACTTCGCGACGCTGGAGAAGACCTTCCTGGAACGGAACCGCCGGGCGCCCGACGATTACGACGTCATTCACGGGCTGCAGGAGGTCTATTTCAAGTGGGGGAAGTGGCCGCAGGCGCTGGAGTGGTCGACGCGCGCGGCGGCCCTTCGCCCGAACGATGCAGAGGCCCAGTACGGCGTCGGCACGTTCATCTGGCAGATCCTGGCGGGGCACGGGGGCGGCCCGGACATGGCGGCGTACGATCCGCGGCCGCGCCCGGCGCCCGACGACGCCCCCAAACCGAAACGACGGGGCGCGCCGGACGAGCCGGCGCTGGTTCCGCCGCCCCCGCCGCCCGCTGCGGCCTCGGGCGACGTCTGCGGGCCGTCGCGCGTCGAGCTGGCGGACCAGGCGATCGCGCACCTGGAGAAAGCGCTGGCGCTGCGCCCGCACCACGCGGACGCGATGACCTACCTCGCGCTGGTCTGGCGGCAAAAATCCTACGGGCTGTTCGCCGAGCCGGCGGCCTGGCAACAGGCGGTCGATCGCGCGAACGACTGGCAGAAGCGGGCGCTCGCCGAGCGCGGCGGGAAGAGCTGACCGATGGCGTTCGAGGCATTCCGCGCGCAGTCGGAGGCCCCCATTCGGGCGGGCCGACGCTCGATCTGGTACGGGCTGTCGATTGCGTTCCACGGCGCGCTGCTGGCCGTCGGGATCGCTTACTCGTTCT
>DATFXS010000747.1:0-10071 GCA_035315605.1 Polyangia bacterium | reverse complement strand
GGGCGATCACGACCTCGATCGGTTTTCCCGCGCCGTACTTCACGGCGTTCGAGATCAGGTTGGTGACGACCTGATCGAAGCGGAGTGAATCGAGGTGCGCGGTGACCGTGCCGTCGGCGCGCAGCGCGATCCGGTTCCCGGTGCCGTCCTTCGCGACGGTGAAGCCGCTCACCACCTTGCGCACCTCCTCGACGACGTCGGTGTCGTGCATGTTCAGCGTCAGCTGGCCCCGGTGAATCTGGGCGACGTCCAGCAGCGCGTGGATCAGCTCGCCCATCCGCGTCGCCGCCGATTCGCAGCGGGCGGCCTGGGCCCGCAGGGCGTCGTTCTCGGGCGCCTCCTTCTCCAGTCGCCGGCTCAGCAACTGGATGCTGAGCAGCAGCGCCGTGAGCGGCGTCTTCAATTCGTGCGAGGCGATCGAGTTGAAGAGGTCGCGCAGGCGCAGCGCCTCGCGGCTGTCGTGCAATTGCGCCCGCTGCGCCTCGACGTTCTTCTGCGCGGTCAGATCCAGGACGAAGCCGATGACCTCGTCGTCACTTTCATCCAGGAACGTGACCCCGACCAGCGTCGGGACTTTCGTGCCGTCCTTGCGCTGGCAGATCCGCTCGTAGACCGCGGCGGGGTTGCGCCGGTGCAGCTCTCGCTCGAACCGCTCCGCCGGCGCGATCATCCGGAGGTCGAGCGCGCCGGCGCCCAGATCGGCCCGCGTGTAGCCGAGCAGGAAGAGGAAGGTGTCGTTGGCTTCCTCGATCCGGCCCGAGAGGCGGCCGTGGACCACGCCGATCAGATCGGCGTCGATCACGCGTTTGAGCCGCTCTTGACCCATCCGCTGCAGCGACGCCTCGGCCTTCATGTTCGAGCGGAAGAAGAAGAACGGCACCAGGAACGCGATCGCGAACGTCGTGGCGGCGTTGGCGGCGAAGTACCAGCCGGGCGCGGTCCGCGGCTGCACCGAGAGCAGACGCGCGGCGAGCCCCGAGTGGCAGGCGGCGAGCAGCCCCGCGGGCAGCGCCGCGCTCAGGGCCGCCCACAGCCATTCGCCCGGGCCGAACATCAGCAGCGACATCGCCGCCAGCGCGAAGAACGGAAGCAGGCCGCCGGACGGCTCCGTGAACAGCACCGCGCCGACCAGCACGCAGATGTTCGCCATGATGATCAGCAGCAGGCGTCCCATTCGGTGCGCGCCGCTGGCGTTCAGCGCCAGCACCGCCAGGAATCCCGCCACCAGTCCGATCTCCAGCGGGACGTTGCGCAGCTCTCCGAACACCAGCTCGATGACGACCCAGGCGGCCATGATGATGCTGCCGCCGACGGCGTTGACGTTGCACAGTCTGATCCGCTTCTGCACATCCCGCGAGCCGCCGTTTGCGACGCCGAGCCGCAACGTTCGCTCCAGCGCACGCCGCAGCGGCGCGAGCCAGCGGCTGTGGCGCACGCGGCTCATCCTTCCGTCGAGGTGAGCTTGTCCGACCGTCGCGCCACGCAGGCGCGGCTGCCGCTCCTCTAGGCTCGAGCGCGCCATCGCCGAAAACCGCCTCTCTACCGGCTAGCACCGTGACCGGGTTTTTCAACCCGGTGCGTCGCGTTTCCTGCGTCCGTCACCAAATCAGGCGCGGGCGCTCTATCTAGAAGAAAGGAAACGAGGTGCAACATGAACACAACCGAACGAACGCCTGAGGTGGAAGCGAAAGTTGTCGACTCGATCTGGTGGACGTTGCGAATGAGCTTCGGACTGATGCCGCTCCTGGCAGGGCTGGACAAGTTTTTCAACCTGCTGGTGTTTTGGCCCAAGTACGTCACGCCCGCGCTGGCGCACGCGCTGCCGACAACGCCGCAGCACTTCATGTACCTGGTTGGCATCATCGAGATCGTCGCCGGCCTCTTCATGCTGCTGTCGCCGTGGACGAAAGTCTTCGCGTACGTCGTGGCGGCCTGGTTGATCGCGATCGCGCTCAACCTGCTCGGCGGCGGTTTCTATGACATCGCTGTCCGCGACCTCGTCATGGCGATCACGGCGATCTCTCTGGCGCGGCTGACTGACGTCGTCCATGTCCCGTCGGTCGCCCCGCGGGCGGCACGTCACGCCACGGCCGGAAGCAGCGCGTAGCGGTCCTGTCACCCCAACGTCACACGAACGATGCAGAGCCGTTCAGTGATGGTCGCATATACCCACCCGCATGCGCCGAAGCCCTGGCGGCTGCTCGACCCGACGCGTGCGGTGCGGCCTCGCCGTGGCCGGCGTCGTCGCGTTGCTGGGACTCGCAACCGCGGGTGGGATCGGCTGCACGCTGCTGCTCGACACCACCTCCAACCCGCAGAAGTGCAACAACGACGCCGATTGCGCCCGGTTCCCGAACGCCGTTTGCGACAACGCGCGCAAGACGTGCGTTCCGCGCCAGCCCTACGTGGACTCGGGCATGCCGCTGGATACGGGCGTCGACGGGGGCGGGGCGACGTGCTCGCTTTCTTTCGACAACAGCATTCGCATACCCGTCACCGGTCCTGACGGCGGCCTGCGGCCCCTGCCGGACGGTGGGCCGTGAAACGCGCCGGCACCTTGGCGCTGGCCGTCGGTCTGGTCGCCGCGTCCGGCGCGCGCCGGGCGGGCGCCACCGACTGCGCGGGCCTGCCGAGCCCGATCTGGGTGACCGGGTCGACGGCCGCCAAGCCGCTGCTGGTCGAGATCGGCAAGCTGATGGCGGGCCAGAGCCCGCCGGTGACCGTCGTCTATCAGGGGCAGGGATCGTGCACCGGCGTCGACGCGATCCTGTCGGCCACGCCGATGACGGGGACGGGCCTCAGCTATTGGGATACGACCGGCGCGGAGCTGAACTGCGACATCACGGGCGCCAGCGGCGTCGCGGCGAACATCGGGATCTCCGACGTGTTCGCGACGACCTGCTACCAGCTACCCGGCGGCCTTCCGGCGTCGGTGGCCGATTACACCGGCCCGGTCCAGGCGATGACCTTCGCGGCCCACAGCCTGTCGAAGGAACGCGCCATCAGCGGCGAGGCGGCGTACTACGTGTTCGGTTTCGGCGCCGACTCGCAGGTGCCGCCGTGGCAGTTCGAGGCGAGCATCTTCAAGCGCGATCCGCTCTCCGGCACGCAGCGGATGATCGGCGCCGCCATCGGCGTTCCGCCCGACATGTGGAAGGGGACCGCCACGACGTCCAGCGGCGACATGGTCACTCGCCTCGCCACCGCCAACTTCCCCGATCAGACGATCGGCATCCTGAGCGCCGCCGTCGCCCAGGACAATATGGGAATGGTCAAGACCCTGGCCTACCAACCCTTCGGTCAGAAGTGCGCGCTGTATCCGGACAGCAGCCAGACCGCCAACGACAAGGCCAACGTGCGCAGCGGCCTGTACCCGATCTGGGGGCCCCTGCACATGTTCATCCGGCTGAACGGCAGCGGCTATCCCGCGAACGCGAAGGCGGGCGAGGTCGCCGGCTACCTCGCGGGCACGCGCCCCACGCCGTCGACGATCGATCTCGTGAAGATCGCGGCGCAGAGCCGGGTCGTTCCCCAGTGCGCGATGCGCGTGAAGCGCGCCCAGGAGATGGGCCCGACGACGCCGTTCGCGCCGTCGGGGGCGTGCGGCTGCTACTACGATCAGCTCGCGACCGGCGCCACCAGCTGCAAGGCCTGCACGACCTCGGCCCAGTGCCCGGCCAGCGCGCCCGCCTGCAGCTACGGGTTTTGCGAAGCGCAGTGAGCCCGCGCGCGGCCGGACGGCGTCAGCCCGGGTCGCGGAAGGTCAAATAGAAGGAGATCGCGGTCATCAGGGCGGTGCCGATCAGGAGGCCGTCGGTCGCCAGCGCGAAACCGCGCGTCTTGCGCCTGTCGTAGTCGACCTCGCTCGCGTCCTGCGGAAACATGTTCAGCTGGCTGTCGAGATCGTGCTTGCTGCGCAGGGCGATCACGCCGGTGGTCGCGGCGCCGCCCGCCAGGAGGCCGGTCAGCGTCCACGATTTCCAGGGAAACCTCGCCTTGCGCGCCGACGTCGAGGCCGTGACCGGCGCCGTGGCCGTCGCCGACACCGTGGCCGCGGGGGCGATCGCGGGGGCCGCGGCGGCCGCCGCCGGCTCGACGTTGCGCGCCGCCAGCGATACCGTCTTCGGGTCGGTCGCGTGTGTCGCCCCCTTGTCCGCGGGCCGCGGGCCGAGCCGCGGGAACGACAGCGGCACGACCTCTCCGCCCGCGACGTCGATCAGCCGGGTGCGATGCTCGCCGTTGCGCGTGACCACGTCTATCTTTCGCCGGCCGGCGTTGACGGCGGTCAGCGCCTGCAGCGGCGTCGTGCCGATCAAGGTGTCGTCGATGAAAACCTCCGCCCCCTCGTCGCCGCTCTCGATCTCCAGACGGCCGACGCGCGACTCGAGATCGAGGATGGCGCCTGCCACCTCGTGGCGCCGCTCGTCGGGGATCGCGTCGTCGCCGTCTGCGAGGTACTGGCGGAAATAGCGCAGGGCCGCGGCGTAGTCGTGCCGCTGGTACGAGACCTGACCCAGGTTGTAGAGAATCTTGTAGCTGGGCATCAGCGCGTAGGCACGCTTGAACTCCGCCAGCGCGGCGCCGAAGTCGCCGTCCTTGTAGAGCTCGATGCCGCGGCGAAAGCGTTGCTCGGCCTCGGACAGCTTGACCGCCGTCGCATCGCCGGGCTTGTCCGTTCCCCGCGCCGGCGCCGCGATCCCGGCGACAGAGACCAGCGCGATCGCGAGCGCCAGGACGGTCTTCATTTGTAGGGATCGCCCTCGTCGATCGTGCGCAGGGCGGCCGGGCGAAGGTTTTCGGTCGTCGCGGACGGAGACGGCGCGGGCGCGCCGCTGGTTTCGACGGGCGGCCTGTTCGTCCCCTCGGCGCGCCGGTGGTGGCGTCCCGGGGTTGCCGGTCGCTCGTCGGCCTTCTCGCCCTCGAGCCGCTCGGCCTGGAGCCGCAGCGTCGACAGCTCGTCGGCGACCAGACTGGGCGGGAGCGGCGACGGCCTGCCGGAGAACGTCCCGAACGTCGGCGTCGGGGTCGATTCGCGCGGCGACTCGGCTGCGGGCGGCGGTGGTGCCGGAGCGACCGCTGCTTGCGGCGCCGGCACCGGCGTCGGCGCGGCCGACCGCTGCATCTCGACGGCGATCAGCGTCAGCACGCCGCCCGAGATCACCAGCGTGGCGATCGCCCCGCCGACGCGACGGCGGAACGCAGCGCGCGCCGGCGGCGGGGGTGGCGGCGGCACCGGTCGGCGAAACTCCACCTCCGGCGGCGGCTCGGGCGGGCCGGACGTATCGACGACGGTGACATCCAGGACGTCTTCCGCCGCCGAGAGGAAGGCGTCGACCTCACGCGCCCAGGTCGTCTCGCGCGGCCAGTCCGATTCCTTCGTCCAGTAGGCTTCCCGCGCCGCGACCGGCGCCCCTGCGGTCGCGCCCGTTTCCAGCGCGCCCGCGATCAGCGCCTCGCGCTCGGCGCGCGCCTTCGCGAACGCATGCGTGACGACGCGGCCGAGCGTGCGGGCGTGCGAGTCGGGCGCAGCCGCGAGCACGTGCTGCAGATCCATCTCCAGCTCGGCGGCGGTCGGATAGCGTTCGTCGGGGTTCATCGCCAGCGCGCGCGCGCAGATGGCATCCAGCACCGGCGGGCGGGCCGCGTCAGGAGGCAGCGCCGGCGCCGGCACCGCCACCGCGAGCAGGTGGACGATCTGGGCCTCCGACATCCCTTGCCAGAGCCGACGGCCCGCCAGCAATTCCCACAGCATCACGCCCGCGGCGAACACGTCCGCGCGGCGGTCCACGCCGTCGTTGCGCAGGTACTCGGGGGCCAGATAGGCCAGCTTGCCCTTGATGGCGCCCGGGCGCGTCTGGTAGTTGGCGGCGACGGTCTTGGCGACGCCGAAGTCCATCAGCTTCACCTGGCCGTCGTAGGTGATGAACACGTTGTGCGGGTTCACGTCGCGGTGGACGACACCCAGCGCGCTTCCGTCGTAATCGGTCAGCTCGTGCGCGTAGTGCAGGCCCGCCAGCACATCGGCCAGGACGCGCAGCCGCAGCGAGAGATTGAGCTGGTGCGGCCCACCCAGATGATGGTTGAGGAGGGCGCTCAGTGGCTGGCCGTGCAGGTACTCCATCGCGATGGCGATCTGACCGGCCTCCTCGACGACCTCGAGGGTCTGCACCACGTTCGGGTGGTTGAGGCGGATCGCCAGCCGCGCCTCGTCGCGAAACATCGTGACGAAGTCGCGATCGGTGGCCAGGTCCGGCCAGATGCGTTTGAGGACGACGACCTTGAGGACGCCGCCGCCCACGTCCTGCAGCGCGAGCAGAACTTCCGCCATCCCGCCGCGGCCGATGGGCGCCAGCGGTCGATAGCGGGCGCTTCCCTCGCTCAAGACCAGGGCGGTCACGGCCCGGAGACTAGGCCGCCGGCGCGCCGCCGGCTGTGACTTTTGCGTGTCGCGCCGACCCGGCGCGACAAAGGAATTTCGTGAGCTGGCAGCCCTGCCGAAAGCCCTCTGAATGCCCTCTGAATGCAAAGCGTGACGGCATTGTCGCGCGTCACGGGCGCGCCTCAGCCGTAGCCTGGCCGTCTTGTCGGGTTTGGAAGGAGCTGGAAGATGAAGCGCGCGGCAGCGGCACGGTTGGTTGGCATCATGACCCTGGCGCTGGCGTCGGGGCTGGGCGCGGGCGGTTGCTCGAGGAATGCGCCGGACGGCGGCGATACGGGATCCGTCGTCGTGGCGCTGACGCTGGGCCAGACCGTCTTCAACACGGTCAGCTACACGGTCAGCGGCAACGGGATCATACCGATCATGGGCGTCATCGACGTCTCGGCCCCGGGGACGACGCAGGCGACAGCGCTCGTCAGCGGGCTCCCGGCCGGCCCGTACGCCGTCACGATGACCGCGCAGTCGACGGACGGCCAGTTCTGTTCCGGATCGGCGCCGTTCACGGTCGTCGCCGGCCAGACGGCGCTCGCGAACGTCGTCATCGAATGCAATCGGGGCGATCACGGCGGCACGGTCGCGATTTTCGGTCGGGTCGACCAGTGCCCGTTCATCACCAGCTTCAACGCGACCTCGCTGGTGGCGAGGCTGGGATCGTCGATCACCGTGAGTGTCTTGGCCACGGACCCCGATGTCATCGACGCGATCTCGTACTCGTGGACGGCAAGCCCGACCGCCGTCGGCGTTTTCGGCAGCCCGAACGCGGCGACGACCACGTTCACCTGCACGGCCGTCGGATCGGTGCAGCTGTCGATCGCGGTCAGCGACGGCATATGTGGCGACCGTTTGATGAATGCGATTCCGATCAATTGCCTGTCGCCAAGCGCCAACGGCACGGGGGGCGCGGGCGGGATGGGCGGTCGTGGCGGCAACACCGGCGGGATCGGCGGCGTCGGCGGGTGTGGCCCCGGTCTGGGCGAGTGCGGCGGCGCGTCAGGCGGGGTCCCGGGGTGCATCGAGACGAATCCGCCGGCTGCGTTGGTGGGCACCTGCTCGGCCTGCCTCGCGGTGAACGAGAGCCCGTCCACCGACGGCTGCTGTGGCATCACGGATCCGACGGGCGCCATGTTGTGCCAGGCGGCGTCGGCCTGCATGCGACCATGCAACCAAGAGGGCGACACGACCCTCTGCTATTGCGGAACGAACGCCGCGACGTGCGATCAGGCGGGGAAGCCGAACGGACCGTGCGTTGCGCAGATCAACGCGGCGGCGGGACGCAATCTCGCCACGATGATTACGGACGTCCCGACGCCGGCCCAGGTGCTGTCTCGCTTCGGCGATCCGAGCTACGCGCTGGGCCGCGCCGCGAACATCCAGGCGGTGGCGGGGGCGTTCTGTCCCGTCGAATGCGGTTTCGAGCCGACGGGCGTGGGTGGCTCGAGCGGCTCGACTGGAGCCGGCGGCATGGCGGGGATGGGCGGTATGGGCGGCATGGGCGGCGCGGCCGGGCGGGGAGGGATCGGCGGCGGCGCGGGCGTCGGTGGGAGTGGCGGACGCCCGGGGTGTATCGAAACCAATCCGCCATCGTCGCTGATCGCGACCTGTCAGGTGTGCCTCGACGCGAACGAATTTCCCAGCACCGATGGTTGCTGCAACATCCTGGACTCGAACGGCTTCATGCTCTGTCAAACCGCTTCGGCCTGCATCCGGGCGACCGGGTGCTTGATCGAGGGCGATCCGACCACCTGCTATTGCGGCACCAGCTTGGCGACCTGTGATCAGCCGGGGCAGCCGAACGGCCCGTGCGTCGCGCAGATGACGGCGGCTGCCGGCTACAACGACGACACCATGGTCACCGACTCGCCCACCCCGGCGCAGGTGCTCGCGCGGTTCGGCAGTCCTTCTTACCCTCTCGGTCGCGCCAACAACATCCAGGAGGTCGCCGGTATCTTCTGCCCCGCGGAGTGCGGCTATCCGCCGATACCAACGACGGGCACAGGCGGCGCGGCCGGCAGCGGCGGCTCGACGGGAACGGGCGGGGTGGCCGGCACGGGTGGGACGGGCACGGGTGGGACGGGCGGATTCGCGGGCAGCGGAGGAATGGCTGGCACGATCGGCATGACCGGCATCGGGGGCTTCCCGGCGTCCTGCCTCGAGACGAATCCTCCGCCCTCGCTGGCCGCGACCTGCGAGTCCTGCATCCTGGTGAACTACAACCCGCCCACCGACGGCTGCTGCCCGCTCTTCAACACCGATCCGGCTGGATACACGCTGTGCCAGGCCGCCTCGGACTGCATGCGCGCTGGCGGACCGCCCATCGGCGTGTGCAATATCGGAGGCGATCCGACCCTCTGTTATTGCGGGACCCACGCGGCGACCTGCGATCAGGCTGGACAGCCGAATGGCCCGTGCGTCGCCCAGATGACCGCCGCCGCCGGACACAACGTGCTGACGTTCGCGACCGATTCGCCGACGGCGGCGCAGGTTCTCGCCCGCTTTGGCGATCCCGCCTATGCGCTCGGGCGCGCGGTGAACGTTCAATCGATCGCCGGAGCATTCTGCCCGGCGGAATGCGGGTTCTAGAAGACGGCCACAAAAAAACCGCCGGCGCCACCTCCCGGTGCGGCGCCGGCGGTCTCGACTGCTTCCGGTTACGTTCTTTCTGACTCAGATTCCGAGGATCGATCGCAGATCGGTCGCGCCGGGCAGCTGGCCCTGAATCATCTGCGGCAGGCCGAGCATGTCGTCGATCGTCTTGAGCAGCGCCGCGTGCGAACCCACGCCGGTCTGGGTCAGGTCGCCCGCGTGCGAGGTCGGCGCGATCTGGGCGTTCGGTGTCGGGTGATCCTCGTCGTACCAGATGAAGACCGCCGTCTTGCCCGCCTGATAAGCGGCGCTGTTGAGGACAGGCTGGATGTTGGCGCTGGCCCACGCATCGACGGTGGCGTCGCCGCAATCGTGGCCGTCGTTGCACAGCGTCGGTGTGATGAACGCGTAGGTCGGCAGGTTGTTGGGATCGAACTCGCTGTAGGGCCGGACCTCGGTGTTGCAGAAGTCGTGATCGTTGTGCATCACGCCGCCGTCGGTGTACGTGCCGAAGTAGTAGAGGCCGGGGATGTGCTTGGCGGCGTTGCCGGCGGCCGAGCAGCCGGTCGTCGCGCCCTCGACATAGTTCCGCGCCGTTCCACCGCTGACGCGCACCTGACGGAAGATGTTGTCGTCGGTCGACTGACAGGACGTCGACGGGTTGCAGTCGTTGACGGTGTTCGGATTGTCGACGCCGCTGGTCTCACCGATGTACTGAGTCAGGCTGTTCTGCTTGGTGTTCGTCTCGGTCCAATCGCTGAAGAACGAACACTGCGCCGCGAGCGAGTGCATGTACGGCATCGTCGTCGCCGAGAAGCCGAGGCCGACGTTCGACCAGGTGCGGTTCTCGAACGAGAAGATCACCACGTGGTCGTATTTCGTGGGAGGCATCGCGGTGGAGCCGCAAATGCCGGTCGAGCCGCCGCTGCCACCGGAGCCGGTGGTGCCGGCCCCGCCGGTCGTGCCAGCGCCGCCGGTCGTGCCAGCGCCGCCGGTGGTGCCAGCGCCGCCGGTCGTGCCCGCGCCGCCGGTCGTGCCCGCGCCGCCGG
>DATFXS010000746.1:0-3572 GCA_035315605.1 Polyangia bacterium | reverse complement strand
CGCGCCGCCGCGCAGCGCGGGCGGCGCGGGGCCGCCCGTGCCGGGCCCCGAGAGCGCCGTCAACATCGGCCAGCCGCTGCGCGAGGCGCGCGAGGCGTGGGTCAGCACCTTCGAGCGCCGTTACCTGGAAGAGCTGCTGCGCCAGCACGAGAACCGCGTCAGCGCGGCGGCGCGCGCGGCCGGCGTGGACCGCATTTACTTCTACCGGCTGCTCTGGAAGCACGGCCTGCGTCAGCGAGAAGGCACGACGGCCGGCGATAAAGACGACGCGTAGCCTGAGAGCCTGAAAGCCTCAGAAACAGGCAACAGGCGACAGGCAACCGGCAACCGGCAACCGGCGATGCCGGATCCGAAATTGCCGGTTGCCGGTGGCCGGTTGCCTGTTCTTCAGGCCTTGGCGGCGGCCGCGGTCAGGTGCACGCCCTCGACGCTCTCCGTGGGCGCCCAATCGGTCGTGGACAGCAGCTCTCCGCCCACGACTTCCTTGCCGCCGGGTGCTTCGGACGACGCCTTGACGACGGCGCGCGCCACGTGGACGGCGATGTTGACGTGGACATCCGAGTGCGCCGTCGGGCGCGCGGCCAGCTCCTCGGCGAGCCGGTTCGCGACGACGAGGGTCGCCTCCCGCTGCTCGCCCGCGAGGGCCGCATCGTCGGACAGCACACGCGCGCCGATGATCGCGCTGCCGGTCTGGAGCGGCAACGACATTCCGGCCGCGCGCAGGCTCTGCTCGGTGGCGTCCAGGATGGCCGACGTATCGTCGAGGACCTCGTCGCTCTCGGCGTCGACGCCGTCGGCAATCCGGATCTCGACCAGGATCGCCGCCCCGCGCGCGATCAGCTCCGGCTCGGCGGTCTTGCTGCCGACCACGTCACGCAGCGCCTCGATGAACGCCTTGACCGTCTGGTAGCGGCGCGCGGCGTCCTTCTCCATGCAGCGCAGCACGATGGCGTCCAGGGCGGGCGGCACGGGCGCCGCCTGGCTCGGGCGCGGCGCCGGCGCCTCCAGGTGCTGGCGCTCGATGTCCGTCATCGTCTCGGCGCGGAACGGATACTGCCCGGTCAGCAGGTGATAGAGGACGACGCCCAGCGCGTAGATGTCGGTCCGCGCGTCGACGCCGTCACCCCGGATCTGCTCGGGAGCCATCGTGTACGACGTGCCGAGGCGGGTGCCGACGACCGTCAATCCGCCCTCGCCCGCGTCCGGGTGCAAGAGCTTGGCGATGCCGAAGTCCAGCAGCTTGACGACCCGCGCGCCGCCGACGTTGGCGATGAAGATGTTGCTCGCCTTGAGATCGCGGTGAACGATCCCGAGGTCGTGCGCCGCCTGCAGGGCCGAGCAGACCGGCTCCAGAATCTCCAGCACCTCGCCGGGCGGGAAGCGGCCGCGCTCGTTCAGGATCGTCCGCAGATCGATCCCGTCGAGCAGCTCCATCACGTAGAACGGCCGGCCGTCCGGGAGATCGTCGAACTCGAAGATGTCGACGATGCTCGGGTGCTTGATCATGTTGACGGCGCGCGCTTCCTGCACGAACCGGGCGACCATCTGCGGCGAGGCGGCCAGCTGGCGGCGCAGCACCTTCACCGCCGCGCGCCGGCCCAGGATCCGGTGAGACGCCTCGTAAACCGTCCCGCCGCCCCCCGACGCCAGCTCGCGCTTAAGGACGTAGGCGCCGCACAGGGTTCCAGGCTTCAGCGCGTCGGCATCGACGGCTGCGACGGAGGCCGCGGCGCCCTGATTGGGCCCGAGCCTCCGGGTTTTTTCGTAATCGTCAGATTTCGGCAACACCTAGTTCTTTTCCCCCACCCATTCGAGAAGCGCGCCTATCGTGGGAGATCGGATGCTTCATACGAAATATTTAGCTCATGATTGACTCACATTGTCATCTGGATCCGCAGTACTTCAAGGCGGATCGCGCGGACGTGCTGGCCCGTGGTCGCGCGGCGGGCGTCGAGGCGTTCGTGTGTGTCGGGGTGGGTGGCGGTCTGGCGGCGCCGCGCGAGGCGGTGGCGCTGGCCGCCGCCGAGCCCGACGTGTTCGCCGTGGTGGGCGTGCATCCCCACGACGTCGCTGCGATGGCGGATGACGACTGGCCCGCGCTGGAGGAGCTGGCGCGCCAGCCGCGTGTCGTCGGCATCGGCGAGACGGGCCTGGACTACTACTACGACCATTCGCCGCGCGAGCAGCAGCGCGCGGCCTACCGCCGCTTCATCGCGATGGCGCGGGCGGCGCGCTTGCCGATCGTGTCACACGTGCGTGACGCGCACGCAGAGGCGGCGGCCATCCTGCGCGAGGCCGGCGCCGGGGACGGCGTCATCCACTGCTTTTCGGGCGGCGTGGCCGAGGCGCGGGCGTACCTGGACCTCGGGCAGCACCTGTCGTTCTCCGGCATCTTGACCTTCAAGAACGCCGGTAACCTGCGCGAGGCCGCCGCCTTCGCGCCGCTGGATCGCATCCTGATCGAAACCGACGCGCCCTACCTGGCGCCGGTTCCCCACCGCGGGCGCAAGAACGAGCCGGCCTTCATCACCGAGACCCTGGCGGCGCTGGCGGCCGTGCGCGGAGCTCCGGCGGCCGAGGTGGACGGCGCGACCACCGCCAACGCCCGCCGCCTGTTTGGCTTGCCGTCGCCCTCGCGATCGGCGGATACTCGATCGCCTTCGTGAGCTCGACCCAGCCGGTCCGCATTCGACTCCGCTACGCGTCGTTCGACGCCTTCATCGACAAGTTCGCGCCCAACGTCACGCGCGGCGGCGTGTTCATCGCCAGCCGGACGCCGCTGCCGATGGGATCGACGTTCGCGTTCGAGATCCAGCTGGCCGGCGGCGAGGTGGCGCTGGCCGGCGACGGCAAGGTGACCTGGGTGAAGGCGTTCGACCCGGCCACGCCGCAGAAGCCGCACGGGATGGGCGTCCAGTTCCTGCGGCTCGACAACCCGTCACGCGAGCTGCTGAACAAGATCCTGACGCGCAAGGCGGCGCCGGGCGGCTCGGGCGCGGTCCGCGCGCCGGCGGCCGTCGCGACGTCCGGGCCACACCGCGCGGGCGCGAACGGGACCGCGCAGCCGCGCGTCGACACGAACGTCGACCTGGCGTCCGAGTTCGGCGTCGACGAAGCCCGCCTGCGGCGCGCCGTCGATCGGAACTGGGTCGGCGCGAAGGGCGCCGGCGAGATCGACGAGCTGGAGAAGCTGCTGAAGCCCGAGCCGGTCGAGCCCGTCTCGATCGCCCAGGCGCTCGCCGAGCTGCCGCGCCTGCTGGATCCGGGCGCGCGCCGCCGGATGAGCGGACCGGTCCGCCCCCTCGGCGGCGACAAGCCCGACGAACCCCGCTGAGGGCGGGCCCCTCTCCCCGACCCTCTCCCCGCTTCGCGGGGCGAGGGAGAAAGAGAGATCCGGATCTGGTCCCCTCGCCCCGCGAAGCGGGGAGAGGGTTAGGGTGAGGGGCGCCCTACCGCAGCTTCAGGTTGCGGCGGATGCGGGCGCTTGGCTCCTCGGTGTCGGGGACGAAGGGACGGCCCGTCACCAGCTCGCAGACCTGGATGTACCGGCGGGCCGCCTCGACGCGGACGTC
>DATFXS010000745.1:0-8433 GCA_035315605.1 Polyangia bacterium | reverse complement strand
TGGCGATCACGATCGCCGCGGTCACCAGCAACGTCACCACGAAACGAGAGACAACCGTCGACCGACCCATCGCGAACCTCCAGGAGGTGAATGTGTTGCGCAACCTCACTGGCATCCCTATTGTCCGACCGCGCACCGATCTGGTGGGCGCCGCCGCGGAAAACGTTTTCTCCAAGAAACGTGAGCCGCGTCGGCCCGCAGTCGGCGCTTCTAGACGGTTTCGTTTATTCGCGGCGTGGCGCTATGCGCTGGTGCCGGCGAACGCGGCCGCGACAGCACGGCCAGCCGCCGACGGATCGGGCGCCGTGTCGATCGCGGCGATCAGTGTGGCGGCGGATGCCCCCGCGCGCGCGACGGATGGGACGGCGTCCAGCGTGATGCCCCCGATGGCGACGACCGGAACGCTGACCGCACGGCAGACCTCGGCGAGCGCGGCGAGCCCGACCGTCGGATCGGGATTCGCCTTGCTGCGCGTGCCGAACACCGGGCCGAAGCCGATGTAGTCCGCGCCCGCGCCCGCCGCCGCCAGCGCCTGATCGCGGTTGTGCGTCGAGAAGCCGATCACGAGATCGGGCCGGCCCGCGCCCGCGCGCACGCGCTGCGCATCGGCGAGCGGCAGATCGTTCTGCCCGAGGTGGACGACGTCGGCGCCGACGGCCAGCGCCACGTCCAGGCGATCGTTGACACAGAACGGAACGCCTTCGGCGCGGCAGAGCGGCTGGAGGCGGCGGGCGGCGGCCTCGAGCGCGCGCGCGGTCGCCGCCTTCGCGCGCAGCTGCAGGCAGCAGGGCCGGGCGGCGAGCAGCAGGCGCGCCCGCGCCTCGAGCGCCGGCCCGTCTCCACGTAGCTCGGGCGTCGCGTCGACGATGTCGACGATCGCGTAGTAGCCGCGCATCGCGACGACCGGCATGGCATACACTATAGCGTTTTGCCGACCCCCTTCCGCCTGACCACGGACCTCAAACCGATGGGCGATCAGCCGCGCGCCATCGACGAGCTGGTCGCCGGCATCGGCCGCAACGATCCGACGCAGGTGCTGCTCGGCATCACGGGCAGCGGCAAGACGTTCACGATGGCGCAGGTGGTGGAGCGCATCCAGCGCCCGACGCTGGTGATCGCGCACAACAAGACGCTGGCCCACCAGCTGTGGATGGAATTCAAGACGCTGTTCCCCGACAACGCCATCCACTACTTCGTCAGCTACTACGACTACTACCAGCCCGAGGCGTACGTCCCCTCGACCGACACGTACATCGAGAAGGACTCGCTCATCAACGAGGAGATCGACCGGATGCGCCACGCGGCGACGTACGCGCTGCTCACGCGGCGGGACGCGCTGATCGTCGCATCGGTGTCGTGCATCTACGGCATCGGCGCCGCCGAGGCGTACCTCGGGATGAAGCTGGACCTCGCCAAGGGGGTCGAGGTGCGGCGCGACGCCGTGCTGCGGCGGCTGGTCGAGATCCAGTACGAGCGCAACGACGTCGACTTCGCGCGCGGCACATTCCGCGTGCGCGGTGACACCGTCGAGATCTTCCCCGCCTACGAGCGCGAGAAGGCGATCCGGATCGAATGGTTCGGCGACGAGATCGAGATGATCTCCGAGGTCGACCCGCTGCGCGGCAAGGTGCTGCGCAAGATCGACGAGGTGTCGATCTTCCCCGGCTCGCACTACGTGACGCCGGCCGACCGCCTGACGCGCGCGATGACCGGGATCAAGGACGAGCTGCGCGGGCGCCTGGCGGAGTTGAAGGCGGGAAACAAGCTGGTCGAGGAGCAGCGGCTGCAGCAGCGCACGCTCTACGACCTGGAGATGCTGGAGCAGATGGGGCGCTGCAAAGGGATCGAGAACTACTCGCGCCACCTGTCGGGGCGCGCGCCGGGCGAGCCGCCGCCGACCCTGCTGGACTACTTCCCGAAGGACTACCTCCTGTTCGTCGACGAGTCGCACCAGACCGTTCCGCAGATCGCCGCGATGTTCAAGGGTGACCGGTCGCGCAAGGAGACGCTGGTCGAGTACGGCTTTCGACTGCCGTCGGCGCTGGACAACCGGCCGCTGCGCTTCGACGAGTGGGAGTCGCGCACCGGGCAGAAGATCTTCGTGTCGGCGACGCCCGCCGAGTACGAGCTGCAGCTGGGCGAGGGCGTGGTCGTCGAGCAGATCATCCGGCCGACGGGCCTGCTCGATCCCGAGATCGAAGTGCGGCCGGTCGGCAGCCAGGTCGACGACCTGCTCGCCGAGATCCGCGAGCGGATCAAGATTGGCGACCGCGTGCTGGTGACGACGCTGACCAAGCGAATGGCCGAGGACCTGACCGAGTACTACTCCGAGCTCGGGGTCCGCGTGCGCTACCTGCACTCGGACATCGACACGCTGGAGCGGATCGAGATCCTCCGCGACCTGCGCCTGGGCGAGTTCGACGTGCTGGTCGGCATCAACCTCTTGCGCGAGGGGCTGGACCTGCCCGAGGTGTCGCTGGTGGCGATCCTCGACGCGGACAAGGAAGGCTTCCTGCGCGCCGAGCGCTCGCTGATCCAGACCATCGGCCGCGCCGCGCGCAACGTGCGCGGCAAGGTGATCATGTACGCCGACCGCGAGACCGACTCGATGAAGAAGGCGATCGGCGAGACGCGCCGGCGCCGCGCCGCCCAGGAAGAGTTCAACCGCATCCACGGCATCACCCCCAAGACCATCGAGAAGGCGATCCACGACCTGGCCGGCAGCCCCCAGGACGACTTCGTCGACGTCAGCAAGCCAGCCAAGAAAGCCAGGGAGGCCGACATCCCACTGGAGGAGCTGCCCCAGATCATCTCCGCGATGCGCCGCGAGATGTTCGACCTCTCCGAGGCGCTGGAGTTCGAGAAGGCGGCCACGCTCCGGGATCGGATCAAGGAGCTGGAGGAGATCCGCCTCTCGATGGGCTCGCGCTAAACCTTCGCGTACAGCAGGCGCCAGACCCGCACGCCCTCGGTCTCGCACTGGCGCTCGCGGCGCGACTTCGCCTCGTAGGGGCTGGCGCGCAGGAAGGTCCACCCGCCGGCCGCGCTGACGAAGCCCGGCTCGGCCTCGAGGGCGGCCATCGCGTCCAGCGCGAGCGCGAAGATGTCGGTCTGGACGTAGAGCTCGCCGCCCGGCGCGAGGGCGCGGCCGATCGCCGCCATCAGGCCGGGGCCGATCACGCGCCGCTTGTGCTGGCGGCTCTTGAACCAGGGATCGGGAAAGTTCAGGAAGAAGCGCCGCACGCTGGCGTCGCGGAACAGCCGGCCCATGTCGACCGACATGTTGGCGAAGACGCTGCGCACGTTGGCGGGACCGGCCGTCGCGCACGCGACGTTCACCGCCTCGACCAGCTCGCGGCGGATCTCGACGCCGACGAACATCGTCGTCGGATCGACGCGCGCCCGGTCATACAGGAAGTGCGCCTCCGCCGAGCCGAGCTCGACCTCCAGCGCGCGTCCCGGCTCGACATCGATGCGCGGCACGTCGGCGATGTCCAGCAGGTCCGACTTCAGCGGGTTGACGTGCTGACGGATGCGCATCGACCTTCCGTGCCTCCGCTACCGGCGTCCCGCTTCGGCGCCGCGAACGCTCTCGGCCGGCAGCTCCCGCAGGACGGCGGCCGGCACCGCCGCCGCGTGCGCGCCCGCCAGCGCCGCATCGATGACGTGGGTCGGCATCCGGATCTCGCCCGCGACCACCTCGGCCGCCTCGCCGTACGTGCGCAGCAGCGCCACCAGCTTGCGGATCAAGTCGCTGGCACCGCTGCCCGGAAGTCCGACAGGCGCCGACAGCAAGCTCGCCCCGGCGCGCACCGCCGCCAGCGCGTGCTCGGGGCTCCGGAAGCCGCCGATCGCGGTCCGAATTTTCTCGGCGGCGCAGGCGCGCACCACCTCCAGCCCGGCGTCCGTCGCAGGCAGCAGCGCGACGACGCCGGCGCCGACCCCGGCAAAGGCGCGCGCCTCCCGCAGCATCGCCTCCCGATCGTCGGCCCCGGCGGCGACCTCGACGATGACGGGGCCGTTCGCCACCGCGCAGATCGCGCGCAGCACGTCCTCGGGCGCCTTCCCCGTCCGGCCGGCCGCCTCGCCCAGCAGCGACGCCCGGGTGGCGACGCCGGTCGTCCCGGACGCCGCGACGCAGCTGCTGATCTCGGCGGGATCGACGCTGTCGACGTAGAGCTTCACGGCCGGCCGAAAATTATACTCGGAACGCTGGTACGTTCCGACCTGCCTCAGAGGGTGATCTTGCCCTTGCGATCGAGGCGATTGACGTACAGCTGCTGCAAGATGCCGAACAGGTAGCTGGTCAACATGTAGACCGCCAGCCCCGACGGCAGGAACAGCGAGAAGACGGTGAACATGAGCGGCATCATCACCGACATCATCGCCTGCTGCTGCGGGTCGGCGCCGGCGGGCGACATCTTCATCTGGGCGAACATGACGCCGCCCATGACCAGCGGCGTGACGTAGTAGGGGTCCTTCGCCGTCAGGTCGTGGAGGTGGAAGATGAACGGCGCGCGGTACAGCTCGACCGCGTAGTTCAGCGTCGAGTAGAGCGCGATCCAGATCGGCATCTGGATGAGGCTCGGCAGACAGCCGCCGAACGGCGACACGCCGTGCGCCTTGTAGAGGTTCATGGTCTCGACCGACTGGCGCTGGCGGTCGTTCTCGTACTTCTTCCGGATCGCCGCCATCTTGGGCGCCAGCTTCTGCATCTTCTTGGCCGACAGCAGCGACTTCTGCGTCGGGTAGAACGTCACGGCCTTGATGAACAGGGTCAGAAGGACGATCGCGAGGCCCCAGTTGTGCGCGAAGCGGTGGAAGAACCTCAGCAGGGTGAGGATGGTTCCCGCCAGCCACGCGAAGGTGACGTCGACCGACTTGTCCAGGTTGGCCGGCGCCGCCGCCGCGGGCGGCGCCATCGTTGCCGGCCTGGCCGGCGCCTGGACCGCCTCGAGATCGTCCGTGAACTTCGGGCCCGCGAAGAGGGCGAACGGATAGCTGATCTCGCTCTTCGCCTTGACGACCTGTTCCGAGAACCAGAGCGTCACCACGCCGGCATCGACGCCCGTCGCGTGCGCCGCGCACAGCCGCTGTTCGGGCAGCATCTGCACGAAGGGAACTGCCGCGACCATGAAGAACTTCTCGTCTGCCGCGATCCAGCCGACCGTCGGGCCGCCGTCGCTCTCCTTGATCGTGTCCTTGCCCAGGTTCTCGATCGCCTTGCGCTCGGCGTTGCGGTTGTTGTTCGACCAGCAGACCGCCGCCGAGATGTTGGCCGAAACGCCCGAGAAGAAGCCGCCGCCCTTCTTGTTCGGGTCCTGGCGGCCGCCGATCGCGATCGTCAAATCGCTGCCGAGATCGCTGTCGCCGCGGTTCGCGACGACCACATCCAGGTGCAGCCGGTAGCGGGGCTTGTCCAGGGTGTAGCGCTTCTCGATGTGGACGGCGCCCACGTCCGCCGCGAAGACGACGCTCTCGGGCGTCGGCTGACTCGTCTCCCAGGCGCCGTCGGCCGGCGTCGGGAACCCGGACTTCTGGAACGTGGTCCGCATCGGCGCGTCGGCGGCGTCCGTGGCGCGTACGACGTCGTGGCCGCTCGTCGGATCGCCGTCGCGATCGAGGAACTGCTTCTCCTTCAGCTGCGCGTGGAGCAGCGTACCGCCCAGGCTCGAGAACACGAACCGCACCTCGGGCGTGTTGATCTCGACCAGCCGCTCGGGCCGATTCGTGACGGGAGCCGCCGTCCCCGGCGCCGCGGCGCTCGGAGTCCCCGGCAGCAGCGTCGGCGGCGTGGTGGGCGCAGGCGGCGGCGGTGTCATCTGGCCCGCGGGCGGCGTCGCCGAAGGCGGCTGCGGCTTGGGCGCGAGGAGCTGCGTCCAGACCACGAGAACGCCGACGCAAAGGGCGATGGCGATGATGGTTCGCTTGTCCATGGCTAGGCCACCGTCCTGACGGCCGACGGGTCGGACGACGCGTGCGCGCCGGCGCGCGGCGGCACCGGATCGAAGCCGGAGCGGGCGAACGGATGGCAGCGCAAGAGACGGCGCGCGGCCAGCCAGAAGCCGCGCAACGCCCCGTGCCTGCGCAGCGCCTCCTCCGCGTAGGCGGAGCAGGTCGGCTCGAACCGGCAGCACGGGCCGAAGAGCGCGTGGTAGACGGGCGAGATCAACACGCGGTACAGCCAGACCAGCCGCAGTAACAACCAGGTCATCGCTTCACCTTCTTACCTGGCTCCCAGCCGCCGCGCGAGCCCGGTCAGCTCGCGACAGATTCCGGCGTGTCCGGCGTCGGCGGCGGCGGGCCGCGCCACCACCACGAAGTCGACGCGCCCGGGGAAGTCGCCCCGGCTGCGCCGGTAGCATTCCCGGATCCAGCGCTTGACGCGGTTCCGGACCACCGCGCCGCCGACTTTTCGGCTGACGGTGATCCCCATCCGGCCGTTGCCGGCCAGTGCGAAGACCATCAGGTGCGTACCCCCCACACGGCGACCCCTATTCTGGATCGCAAGATAGTCCGTGCGCAGCCGGACGCGTGCCGCCCGCGGGAGGCGCTCGCGCCGCCGCTCGGCAGAACCACCGGAGCCAGCGGCGGTCAAGACGCCTACTTCTTGGCCACAGTCACCGTCAGCTGACGGCGGCCCTTGCGCCGGCGACGGCGGAGAACTTCACGTCCCGCTCGCGTTCGCATCCGCTTGCGAAATCCATGGGTTCGCTTGCGGCTCTTGCGGTGGGGCTGAAAGGTCCTCTTCAAGACATCCTCCGAACGACTGACATTCCAAACTCTGTCGCCGAACCCGCCGCACGACCGCGTCGGGAAAGGCGCAAACCCATAGCATCGGCCTTCCTTAGTGTCAACGAAGGGCCGCGACGGGCGCCCGGCGCGATCCGTGAGAATCAGGCCATTTCCGACGGAGAATCGAGGAAGCCGTTGGCGCCGCTCGCCGTTCACCGTCGAGAGAATTTCGATCTCGCGCGCGGCGTGCGCGCCAATGCCCATGGCATGCGGCTTTCCGCCATCGAATACGGCAAACGCGCATGAAATCCCCGGTGAGCCCGCCCGCATCTCTGCCGTGAATCAAAAACGCACGCTTCTCCGCTTGCTTACGCGTGATGTCCCGCATTCGGGTCGTCCCCCTGCATCGTTCGCGTGACGAACGTGAAAAAATTATCTGACCGGTTTTCGCGATCTTGCGAAACGGCGCCCGTTGCGAGCTTGTCGGAATTCGAAGCGGTTTGATAGAGAACACGCACCGCGCGGTCACCCGCACGCGCGGCATTCGCGACGACGGAAAAAGGAACCACAAAATCTTACGGTCCATCCTTCGTCGCTCGAGAGTTGGCGGTTGCCTATTGCTGTGGACAAACAGGGGGAAGACGCGTGATCGCGGCTGAAATCAAAGACGATTTTTCTGGCCACCGGCTGTGGACAGGTTGGTGTCGATAATGTTCGACCTATGGACCGAGGCGGTCCGCTCCATCGAGCCGATGGTCAAGCCGGCGCACCGCGACCTCTGGCTGCGGCCGATCGAATGTGTCGGCATCGACGACGGGCGAATCCGCCTCCGGGCGCCCAACCGCTATCACAAGGAATGGTTCGAGGATAACTTCCTCCCCTCGATCCTGAAGGATCTCGAGGCCCGCGCGCAGCGGCCGTTCACCGTCGACTTCGAGGTGGTCGAGGAGGACGCGGTGGCCGTATCCCACGTCCAGACGGGCGAGCGCCCGGCCAGCGGGGGAGGCGGGCCCGGCGTGGCGGCGCCGCCCGATCTCGTCTCCCGCTACACGTTCGACAAGTTCGTCGTCGGCCCGACCAACCAGTTCGCGCACGCGGCGGCGCGAATGGTCGCCGACGCGCCGGCGTCGCGCTGGAACCCGCTGTTCATCTACGGCGGCGTCGGGCTCGGCAAGACACACCTCTTGCAGGCGATCGGCCACGAGATCCACAAGCAGCACCCGGAGTGGGCGATCAGCTTCGTCACCTGCGAGAAGTTCGTCACCGACTTCATCGGGTCGATCCGCCGCTCGTCCGGCACGTCGATGGAGGACTTCCGGGCGCGCTACCGGACCGCGCCGGACGTGCTGCTGGTCGACGACATCCAGTTCCTGTCCAACAAGGACAGCTCGCAGGACGAGTTCTTCCATACGTTCAACGCGCTCCACTACGCGCACAAGCAGATCGTGCTGACGTCGGACAAGCTGCCCGCCGAGCTGCCCGGCGTCGAGGATCGGCTGCGCAGCCGCTTCACCTGGGGCCTGATCGCCGAGGTCGAGACCCCGGACCTGGAGACGCGCGTCGCGATCCTCAAGCGCAAGGCCGAGGCGGAGAAGGTCAACCTTCCCGACGAGGTGGCGCTGTACCTGGCCGCGCACATCAAGAGCAACGTGCGCGAGCTCGAGGGGGCGCTGCTGCGCCTGGCCGCGCGCTCGTCCT
>DATFXS010000744.1:0-5221 GCA_035315605.1 Polyangia bacterium | reverse complement strand
TTACGGTCGCCCCGCTGACCGGGCCCGCCGGCGATCGGCCACAGCTGCTGGTGATGAGCCACGACATCTCCGCGCAGCGCCAGCTGGTGGACGAGCTGCGCGAGTCGGATCGGCGCAAGAGCGAGTTCATCGCCGTCCTTTCGCACGAGCTGCGTAACCCGCTGGCGGCGATCCGCGCCAGCCTCTACGTCCTCGGCCGCGCGCCCGAGAGCGAACACGGGCAGCAGTCCCTGCGCGTGATCGACCGCCAGGTGGGCCAGCTGGCGCGGATGGTCGACGATCTGCTCGACGTCACGCGCATCACGCAGAAGAAGATCCATCTGCAGCGCCAGTCGATCGATCTGAACGAGATCGTCCGGCAGACGATCGAGGACAACCGCTCGACGCTCGAGCGCAGCGGCGTGCGCGTGGAGACCGAGCTGGCGCCAGGCGCGCTCCGCGTGAACGCGGACGGGGCCCGCATCGCCCAGATCGTCACCAATCTGCTCGCCAACGCGGTGAAGTTCACGACCAGCGGCGGGCGCGTGAAGGTCTCCGTTGCCCCTGATGACACCACGGCGCAGGCGGTCCTGCGGGTGGCCGATACGGGAACGGGAATCGATCCCGCGTTGCTCGGGAAGCTGTTCGAACCGTTCATGCAAGCGGATCGGACGCTCGACCGTACCGGCGGCGGGCTGGGGCTCGGCCTGGCGCTGGTGAAGGGACTGGTCGATCTACACCAGGGTGAAGTGAGCGCGCACAGCGAGGGTCTCGGCAAGGGGTCCGAGTTCACGGTCCGCCTCCCGCTCGCGGCGGGGATCACGGCCAGCGCGCCCGCGTCGCCGCGCAACGGCACCGTCGAGGGACGCCGCCGGGTGCTGATCATCGAGGATGACGTCGACGTCGCCGACGCGCTCAAGGCGGCGCTGGAGGTCGACGCCCACCAGGTGATGATCGCGCGCAGCGGCACGGAAGGGCTGGAACGGGCGCGGGCGAACCACCCGGACGTCGTGCTGTGCGACATCGGCCTGCCGGAGATGACCGGGTACGACGTCGCCCGGGCGTTTCGCGCCGACGATCGCCTGCGCTCCACCATGCTGATCGCTCTTTCGGGTTACGCGCAGGCGGAGGACGTCGATCGCGCGCGCGCCGCCGGCTTCGATCAGCATCTGGCCAAACCGCCGACCGTCGAGCACCTCAACCGGATCTTCGCCCGCACCGAGCGAACGACCTAGTCGTCGGATTTGGTCAGGTGCGCGAGGGCGCCGGTGGCGACCAGGTTCGCGAGCTCGCGGTAGCCGCCGATCGGCCGGCCCTCGACGAAGATCACCGGCACGGTCCGCCAGTTCGCGCGTTCCACGAGCTGGGCGCGGGCCTGCCGGTCGCCGGTGACGTCGATGGTCTCGAATGGAATTCCGTGGCGCTCGAGCAGCGCCTCTGCGCGCCGGCACCAACCGCAGGTCGTGGTGCTGTAGACGGTCACGGGCGCGCCGGACGAGATTGCGTTCTGCATTGCTTCGCTTCCCACGGGCGATCGATGCCGGTCAGCGGTCGTCGGTTTCGCCGTCGTCGGAGAGGTATTCGAGAATCACCTCGTCGAGGCCCTTGTCCTCGCCGACGCTGGCGGCGAACGCCTCGGTCGCGGGCGCCGGAGGCCCCGGCGGATCCCACGGCATCTTCACCTCGCGGACCTCTTTCGAGCTCTGCCGCCGGGGAGCGTCGGCCGCGCTGATCACCGGTTGCGAGACGCGCGGCGGCGGCGCGGGCGTCTCCCACGGCATGCGAATGTCGCGCGACGACGCGAGCGGCTGAGCCGAGGATTCGGGCGGCGCGGCAGCGCGGGCGGCGCCCTTGGGCGGAACCACCGCGCCGTCGCTGGCGGCGACCGGCGCCGCCGGACGCGCGCGAGCGGAGGTCGAACCCGTCGAGGAGCGCGCGTTGGCGGGTGTCCCGTTGACGGGCGGCGCGCCGCCGCCGACGTTGATGACGACGTTGCGGCGGACCACGACGCCGTCCGCGGAGCTGGACAGCACGACGGGCGGCCGGCGTACGCCGCCCGGCTTCACCATCACGACCGGCTTGGCCGCGGGCTTGGGCGCGGCGGCGATCGGCGCGGTGGCGGGCGCAGCGGCCGGGCGCGGCGCGGGCGTCCCGTCGCGCGGCGCGGGTGTCGCTTCCCGCGCCGGCGCCGGCGCGGCGGGCGCCTCCGGCTGCGCGTTCGCGGCCGGGGCCTGGACGGCCGCGGGCTGACCCGCGTCGTCGAGCATCGCTGGTTGGCCGCGCGCGACGAAGAAGGCGCCGATGCGCGCGTCGTGCTCGCCCTTCGTCAGCTCCTTGATCATCGACTTGTGCAGCTGCTGCATCAGCGCGCGCACCGCTTCTTCGGGAGCGTTCGGATCGTATTCCTGCTTCTTCGTCGAGAGGATCGTCCCCTCGTAGAACAGGTGCGTGTGCAGTCGCGCGTACCCTTGCCCGGAGTCCTCGGTCTGGACGTGGAACACGCGCCCGCCATGACGCAGGTTGTGGTTGTAGCCCAGAACCGGGCTTTGACGGGCGCGTTGGGTCATCGACGCAGGCAACGTGAATTATATCGCCGAACCTCGGAAATTCCTTGAGGAACGCGCATGTAGGTGCCCGTTTTGGCGCCCGGTTACGCCGCGGGTTACACTTTCGCGCCCCGAAAAGCCATGTCGCGACGAGCGAAGATCCAGCGCAAGACCAACGAGACGACGGTCGATCTCACCCTGGACCTCGATGGCCAGGGTGACCGGCGGATTGCGACACCGGTCCCCTTCTTCAACCACATGCTGGAAGCCATAGCGAAGCACGGTCTCTACGATCTCGACGTGACGGCGGCGGGCGACATCGAGGTCGATCCGCACCACACGATCGAGGATGTGGGGATCTGCCTGGGACAGGCGTTCCGCGACGCGCTGGGCGACAAGAGCGGCATCACCCGCTACGGCGAGGCGGTGATCCCGATGGATGAGACGCTGGTGTCGGCCGCGGTCGACTTCGGCGGCCGCGCCGCCTTCGTCTATCGCGCCGATGCGCTCAAGGGCCGCCGGGTCGGAACCTTCGACGTCGAGCTCGGCCGTGAGTTCTTCGGCGGCTTCGTCAGCACGGCGCTGTGCAACCTGCACCTCGAGGTCCGCTACGGCGAGAATGCGCACCACATGATCGAGGCGCTGTTCAAGGCGTTCGCGCGCGCGACCTCGATGGCCGTGCGCCGCGACCCGCGCGTCGTCGGCGTGCCGTCGACCAAGGGGACGCTCACCTCTTGAGCCCGGGCGCGTCGTGAGCGCAAGCGCGTCGATCATCGTCGCCGATCTGGGAAGCGGAAACCTGCGCAGCGTCGAGAAGGCGCTGGCCGCCGTCGGCGCGAAGGTCGCGATCAGCGCCGACGCCGATGAGGTCGCGCGGGCGGACCGCCTGGTGGTGCCCGGACAGGGCGCGTTCGGCGCGTGCGCGGGCGGGCTGGACGGCGGCGGCGGCGCGCTGCGCCAGGCGGTCACGGCTGTGATTCGCGCGGGCCGGCCGTTCTTCGGCATCTGCATCGGCATGCAGCTTCTGTTCGACGGCAGCGACGAGAGCCCGGACGCGCGCGGGCTGGGGATCTTGCCGGGCCGTGTGCGCCGCTTTCCCGACGGCGCGGGCCTGAAGATCCCGCACATGGGCTGGAACAAGACGCGGCGCGGACCGGCCGCCGCGGCGGGCCCGCCGGCCGGCGTCGCGGACGGCGCCTGCTTCTATTTCGTCCACTCGTACTTCCCCGATCCGGGCCGCGCCGACGATGTCGCGCTGACGAGCGATCACGGCATCGCTTTCTGCGCCGCGGTGAACCGGGATAACGTTTTTGGTTGCCAGTTTCACCCCGAGAAGAGCCAGGCGGCGGGCCTCGCGCTGCTGCGCAGCTTCGTCGCGGCCTGATCTACACTAGCGCCCCACCCCCGATGTTGGTCTTCCCCGCGATCGATCTGATGGACGGCACTGCCGTTCGCCTGGAACAGGGACGGCGCGAGAGCGTCACGGTCTACGATCGGGCGCCGTGGGAGGTGGCGGCGCGGTTCGCCGCCGCGGGCGTGTCGCGCATCCACGTCGTGGACCTCGACGCTGCCTTCACGCGCGGGGCTGCCGCGCGCAAGGACAACCGCGCCACGATCGCGCGGATCGCGGCGGCGGTGAAGGTCGACGTCGAGGCGGGCGGCGGCGTCCGCTCGCTGGACGACTGCGCGGCGCTGTTCGACGCCGGCGTGCGCTTCGTGGTGCTGGGGACGGCGGCGATCAAGGACCCGGCGCTGGTCGAGACGGCGTGCACGCGCTGGCCGGAACGGATCGTCATCGCCGTCGACGCGCGCGAGGGCAAGGTGTCGGTCGAGGGCTGGACCGAGACCACCGGAGCCGACGCGCTGGAGATCGGGGCGGCGGTCGCGCGCGCCGGCGCGGCCGCGGTCCTCTACACCGACATCGCGCGCGACGGCATGCGCGGCGGCCCCAACCTGGACGCGACGGGACGGCTGGTGCGGCGGCTGCTCCCCTGCCCCGTCATCGCCTCGGGCGGCGTGGCGCGCCTCGAGGATCTCGACGCGCTCGCGCCGACGGGCGCGGCCGCGGTGGTGGTCGGCAAGGCGCTGTACGAACGGGTGTTCACCATCGAGGAGGCGGTCGCGCGCGTGCGCGCCCAGAGCGGTTGACCAACCATGCTTTGCAAACGCGTCATCCCATGCCTCGACGTCGACGCCGGCCGCGTCAAGAAAGGCGTGCGCTTCAAGGAGCTGCGCGACGCGGGCGATCCGGTCGCGGTCGCCGCCGCCTACGACACGCAGGGGGCCGACGAGATCTGCTTCCTCGACATCACGGCGTCGTCGGACGAGCGCAAGACGATGCTCGACGTCGTGCGCGAGACGGCCGAGCGCGTCTTCCTGCCGCTGACCGTGGGAGGCGGCGTCCGTTCGGTCGAGGACGTGCGGGCCCTGCTGCTGGCCGGCGCCGACAAGGTCGGCATCAACACCGCGGCCGTCGCCGATCCCGAGCTGGTGCGGCGCGCGTCGGACGCGTTCGGCAACCAGGCGATCGTCGTCGCCGTCGACGCGCGCCGGCGACCCGGCGTCACGCCGCTCGCCTGGGAGGTCTACACGCACGGCGGCCGCCGTCCGACCGGGATCGACGCCGTCGCCTGGTGCGAGAAGATGGCCGCCTTCGGCGCCGGGGAGATCTTGCTGACCAGCATGGACCGCGACGG
>DATFXS010000743.1:0-3071 GCA_035315605.1 Polyangia bacterium | reverse complement strand
CTGACCCTGCCGCTGACGCCGCCGGTCGCGCTGTCGCTGCCGTTCGACGTCGGTGTGCTGGTCGAGGTCGGGCACCTGCACGGCGCGCTGTGGCCCGAGGCGGGTGGTCCGCCGGTCGACGCCGGCGTTTTTCACGGCGAGGTGCTGGCCGATTTCTGGCGATCGCGCCAACCCGGACGCTGGCTCACCGTCGGCGTCGGTGGCCGATACGAGGTCGGCATGCAGCGCGATCCGGCGGAGGCGCTTCATCTGGACCACCGCGTCTCGCCGATGACGACGGTGGCGGTCGCGCTGCACAGCGAGCGCGCCGATGGCCTCGCCGCCGGCGGTCTGCGGGCGGAGGCGTCGCACCGCTGGTCGAGCGTGCGCGGCTGGGAGCGCGCCTATCGCGTCGACGCGGACGCCGAGGTGACGCCGCTGGCCGCCAATGATCGGCCGCTGGCGCTGTTCGCGGTCGCGACCGCCGATACGGCGCCGGATCTGCCGCGGCCCGAGCTCCGGGTGATGGCGGGCGTCCGTTTTTCCCACCCACTTCGACAGTGGTGATCGTTGATTGAGAGCGATACTGCGCGCGGGGTGTCCCTGTGATGCGCCGACGGTCGGTTCTGCGGCTGGTCCGCCTCGGAACGGTGGCGGTCGCCGCCGGCTGCACGGGGCAGGCGAACTACGTGCCGATGCCGGCGTCGCCGCCGCCGCCGGAGCCCGGGCCGATCACGGGCACCGTGCTGGACGGAAACGGGCGGCCGCTGCCGGGACAGATCGTCGCGATCGGCGCCGAGAAGATCACCAGCGATGGGGACGGGCACTTCTCGTTTTCGAGGATCCCGGTCGGGTACGACCTGGTGATCGCCAGCCCGGACCGCAGCCAGGCGACGGTCTACCAGGGCCTCGGCCGGCGCGATCCCGTCGTCGTGCACAAGGGCCCGCACCCGGGCGCACCCGCGCACAACGCGCAGATCGTCGTGACCCTGTCCGGAGGCGACGCGGTCCAGGCCGCCGCGGACAGGTGGCAGGTGCGCTTCGTGTCGCCGCTCGCGTTTGCCGCGATCCCCAACAAGAGCGCCTGGACGGACGCGGGCGGCAAGCTCGAAAGCGCCGCGTGGCTGGCGGTGAGCTGGGACGGCGCCGACACGATCGCCGGGACGGTGCTGGCGTTCGCGATGCGCCTTCAGAGGACGGACATCCCGCTCGCGCTGTTCGCGCAGCAGACGATCACCCTGCGCGACGGGCAGCGGGCGACGATCGATCTCGCGCCGGCCCGGGTCAGCGTCGTGCGGCGGCCGCGCCCGCGGGTGATCCTCCCCAAGGAAGATCCCGGCTTCGCGCCGAACTACACCGAGGAATACCGCCTTCCCGGGGTGGGCCTGGCCGTCAACGCCGCGGGCCGGATGGGGCACACGTACGACATCCCCGACCTGCGCCCCTTCGGGTTGCAGCTTTGCGGCTACGGGTTCCAGTGGAACCCGTACGTTCGCAGCGGCCGGACCGTGTGCGGCGTGGATCCCGCGAGCCAGACCGACCTTCCGCTGCCCAGCCCGCCCGAGTTCACGGCGCCGACCTACGAAACGGTCGCCGAGGTCGGTTTGCGCTTCGCGTGGACGCCCGTGCCGAACGCCGTCTACCGGCTGCACCTCAAGGGCGTTGCGGGCACGCCGACGGCGGCGCTGCCCAGCATCGAGATCGTGACCGCGAAGACGACCGCCGGGTGGCCGGATCTGGGCGCGGTCGGGATCGGGTTTCCGGTCCCGCTGGCGGCGTACGAGGCGATCGTCGGTGCCCGCGGGCCCTATGCGTCGATCGACGACTTCGTGGCCCCGCAGCGTCGATCCGACCAGACGGCGCGCGAGCGTTGGAACAGCGAATCGCAGGACCTGGGCATCGCCGTCGAGCCACCGCGCGGAAATGAAGAGGCGGCGTGTCGCTATCCCGACACGGTCGTCTGCGGCACGGGCGGCCAGGGCGTGTACGTGCTGTCGGCCATCAACCGGAAGATCCGGCGCTTCCCGGATTTCGCCGCCGCCGTGAACATTCATTGCGTCCCCGACTGCGCCAGCGCGGAGGTGTGGTCGAAGGCGTACCGCGACTACGCCGCGGCGCACCCGGGATTCGACGCGCACGAGCCGCTGCCCGCCATGGGGCGCATTCCGCCGCCGCCGCCCGGGATGTTCAAGGGCCGCCCGCGTCCCGACTAAGGCGCGGGCACGCGCAGCTTCGCCAGGCGCGGCGCCGCCGCCAGGATCGTCTCGTCGCGCTTCGCGAAGCAGAATCGGGCGACGGGGGCCGCCGACTCCGGGCGCGCGTAGAAGACCGACGTCGGGATCGCGGCCACGCCGATCTCGGTGACCAGCTTGCGGCAGAAGTCGCCGTCGTCGCCGAAGCCGAGCCGGCCGACGTCGGTCAGCAGGAAGTACGCGCCGCCGATCGGCAGCGGCTCGAGGCCCGCGCCCCGCAGCACGCCGGCGAGCAGGTCGCGGCGCCGCGTGTAGTCGGCGCGCAGCTGCGGGTAGTAGCCGTTGCCGGCCGCCGCCGGCAGCACGTCGGCGAGCGCCTCCTGGAACGGCGCCGAGTTGGTGAACGTGACGAACTGGTGCACCGCGCGCACCGCGGCCGACAGCGGCGCGGGCGCGACCGCCCAGCCGACCTTCCAGCCGGTGACGCTGAACGTCTTGCCCATGCTGCCGATCGTGATGGTGCGGTCGAACATCTCGGGCAGCGTCGCGATCGGAACGTGCGCGGCCTCATCGAACAGAATCTCGCAGTAGACCTCGTCGCTGATCACCAGCACGTCGTGACGGCGGCACAGGGCGGCGATCACCTCCAGCTCCGCGGCCGAGAACACCTTGCCGGTCGGGTTGTGGGGCGTGTTCAGGATCAGCGCGCGCGTGCGTGGCCCGAACGCCGCCGCCAGCCGTTCGGGATCGAAGCGCCAGTCGGGCGGCATCAGCGGGACCGCGCGGACGATTGCGCCCGCCATCGCGACGTCGGGTCCGTACGCGTCGTAGGCTGGCTCGAAGACGATCACCTCGTCGCCGGGATTGACGGTGGCCAGCACCGCGTCGTGCAGCATCTCG
>DATFXS010000742.1:0-2527 GCA_035315605.1 Polyangia bacterium | reverse complement strand
TGTTCGACTACATCGAGATCTTTTACAACCGCGCACGTCGACATTCCTCGCTGGGCTACATCAGCCCGGCCCAGCACGAGGAAGCATTCCTGGCCGCCACTACTGCTTGATCAACCTGTCCACCGAAACGGATCAGGCTCACCTCCCGGTCCGCCGAAGAGCAACGCCTCGCTCCGCCCGGAGGCCCATTCGACCTACCCGCGGCGCATAGCGAGCGAGGGGTGGCGCGGTGGAGGGGCCCGACGAAACTTTTTCGGCGCGGGGCGGGGGAGCCCGCCCGATCGAATGTGTGACGAGAAAGGTAACTTTGCGTAAGACCACGACTCGCCGAAAAAGTCTCGGCGGCGAGGCGGCCGGAGCGACAGGACCCCGCAGCGAGCGGAGCGCCGCCCCGCTTAGATCCGACTAGTCGTCGGTGCCCGTGGCTGCGCGGGGTTCGTGGCTGAGCGACGTCAGCACGAAGAACATCAGGTAGGCGATCACGAACAGGCCCGCCATCATCAGCGTCACGCCGATCGCGCGTGGATGAGCGAGCGGATCCTGGACGTGATCGGCCAGGGTGACGAACAGCTCGCCCGGACGGGTCACGAGGTCCCAGCTGTTCCAGCGCGGAAAACGTCCGAGGAAGACGCCGAATCCCGTCAGGCCCGCGACCGCGCCGACGAACGCCCAGCCGCCGGTGCGGCCGAGGCGGCGCTCGACGAGGCGGTGGATCAGCCAGAGCGACAGGAACGCGATGCAGATGCCGGTCAGCGCGAACGCGAACACCATCATCGCGTCGTAGAGCAGCAGCACGAATCCGTGAGCGCGCAGGTGAATCAGATCCGTCACCAGGTAGGGCGCGTTCGGGAAGAAGGCGAGCCAGACCGCACCGAGCGCGAGAGATCCCAGGCGCGACGGCCGCCGGCCGGGCCCGTGGCGGCGCACGATCAGCAGCGACATCAAGAGGGGCACCCAGGCGAGAACCAGGTTCCAGCCCAGGAAGAGCAGCGCGGCGCGACCGGTCAGCCCGATCCGCGCCAGCGCCAACGCGCCGCAGAAGGCCGACGCGAGGGCCAGGACCAGCAGGACATTGAGTAGGCGCCTGTCGGCATCCGTCGGCACGGCTTCAATTGTAGGGGCGCTTGATGAAAATGGCTCAGGCTGGCCTCCAACGGTCGTATGTCCCGGCTGACCGTCATCATTTGCGCGGCGAGCGGCCTCCTTCTGGGGGGCGCGCGGGCGGCCGCCAGCTGCCGCGTGACCAACGAGACCGGCTACACCTTCGCCGTCTCCTCGGGAAATGCGGCCAACCAGCGGGTCCGCGCCCACGCCACGGCGGCGATTGAGGCGGGCAAGATCCAGGGCAAGAGCGAAGAGGGCAAGACGATCAGCGGTTCTTGCAAGGACGGCGGCGAGATGGTGATCGTCGAGAAGAACGGCGTGCCGCTGCTCCAGTCCAAGAAGAAGTAGCCGCCCCGGCGGCGCGACCGGGGATCAACCCGACGTTGCCGAGGTCGCGGCCCGCGACGTCCCCTCCCGGAAGATCCCGACCGCCCCCAGCAGAGGCACCAGGGTCAGGAAGATGCCCCCGAGCACGGCTGGACGCGTCGATTCCTTGAGGCCGATGAGCAGCGTCCGCGGGATCTGCGGATCGGGCGCCCGTCCAGGATCCTGGAAGTAGCCGAACACCGCCGCGACGTCGGTGATCGATGCGTGCACGACCGCGATCATCAGGGTCAGCCACAGCGCGGCCACGAAGCGCAGCCCCTGTCGATCGGGCCGGGTAGCGTACCGGACCGCGCTGGCCAGCGCCGCCAGCCCGAGCAGCAGGATCGGCCACATCCCCCACCCGCCCTCGCGCATGAATTCTCCGAAGCTGAAACTGTCCATGATGGCTCCTTCCACCCGCTACGAACGACCGCCGCCCTCGATCCGTGACCGGCCCGAACGCACTTTTTCGTTGTCACAACCGGGGGGTCCGGCGCGTTATGAAATGAAGTGGCCCCGCCGCCGCCGGACACCGTCCTCGTCGACCGCCTGCGCCGCGGCGAGCGGGCGGCGTTTCGCGAGCTCTATGCCCGTTTCGCGCAGGCGAGCTTCGGCTTCCTGTTGCGTCTCGCCGGGCGGCGCGACGTCGCCGAGGATCTGCACCAGGACGTCTGGCTCGCGGTCGCGACCCACGCGGCGCGGCTGGAACCGGACAGCGATCTCGCCGCCTGGATCTTCACGATCGCCCGCAACCGTTTCCGATCCGCGCGGCGCCGTGATGACGCCGGCGGGCCCGCCGGCGATCCGACGGCGCTGGACCGCGCGCCCGGCGCGCTGCCCGGCGACGATCCGGCATGCCGCGATCTGGAACGGGCGCTCGCCTCGCTGCCCGAGATACACCGCGAAGTGCTGCTGCTGGTCGGCGTGGAGGGGCTGGACATCAAGCAGGCGGCGGACGTTCTCGCGATCAACCACGACGCCGCCCGCCAGCGGCTGGCGCGGGCGCGCGCCGCGCTGGCCGACGCGCTGGCCGCGGCAGACGAGGCGCCCTCGATCG